>CAXTWJ010000132.1:0-7382 GCA_964247925.1 uncultured Sphingomonas sp. | reverse complement strand
CGCTGTGGCAGTCCGGCTCGCCCGGCAAGGGCGGTCAGTTCGGCGCCGTCATCGCCTTCGCGCCCGACGGCAAGTCGCTCTTCTTGGCATCGGGCGAGCGGCAGCGGTTCACGCCCGCGCAGGACCCGAACCAGGCGCTCGGCAAGATCGTCCACCTCACGCTCGACGGCAAGCCGTGGCTCGGCAACCCGGGCGCCGGCAGGGTTGGCGCATCCACTGTCGCCGTCACCGATCCGCCCGCCAACACCGGCGCGGCGCGCACCGCGCCGGCGCGCGTTGTACCCGCGCGCGCCCCCAACACCACGCCCGCCGAGACCTGGTCCAGCGGCCACCGCAACCCCTACGGCCTCGCCTTCGACGGCGACGGCCGGCTCTGGGAGGTGGAGATGGGCCCCAAGGGCGGCGATGAGGTCAACCTCATCCTGCCGGGCCGCAATTACGGCTGGCCGCGCGCGTCGAACGGCGACAATTACGACGGTTCGCCCATCCCCGATCACCGCGCGGGCGACGGGTTCGAGGCGCCCAGGGTCTGGTGGAACCCCTCGATCTCGCCCGGCGGCATGATGATCTACACCGGCGCGATGTTCCCCGGCTGGCGCGGCTCGATGTTCGTCGCCGCGCTGTCCGCGCAGGGGCTGATCCGCGTGCAGCTGACCGGCGACCGGGCCCGCGCGGCCGAGCAATGGGACATGGGCCACCGGGTGCGTGATGTGGCGCAGGCGCCGGACGGCTCGCTGTGGCTCCTGACCGACGGACCCTCTGGCAAATTGTTGAGATTGAGCGCAAAGTAGCATTCGACGGGGGCTGTTCGTGCGGGAGTTCGCGGTGATGCGAATGGCGGCAATGGTCTCTGTCCTGGCGCTTGCGCTGGCCGGGTGTGGCGGTGGCGACGGCGGCGGCGCGCCGATCAGGGGGTTGGCGCCGACGCCCGCGCCGACCCCTTCACCCACGCCTTCGCCGACCCCGACGGCGACGCCCTCGCCGACCGCCACCGCCGCCGCGGTCAGCCGCACGGCGGTGGCGAGCTTCGACAACCCGTGGGCGTGCGTGTTCCTGCCCGACGGTCGCCTGCTGGTGACGGAAAAGACCGGCCATCTCCAGCTCGTGACGCAAGCGGGCGGCAAGACGGAGGTCATGGGCGTGCCGGCGATCTATTACGGGGGCCAGCTCGGGCTGCAGGACGTGATCCTCGCGCCCGACTACGCAACGACGAGCCGCATCTATCTCAGCTATGCCGAGCCCGCGACCGGTGGCCAGCGGCTGGCGGTCGCCCGCGCCACGCTAAACCTGTCGGGTGCGCCGGCGCTCACCGGCGTGCAGGTCATCTGGCTCGCCACGCCCACGACCACCGGCGGCCAGCTCGGCGCGCGGCTCGCCTTCTCCCCCGACGGCTATCTGTTCGTGACCTCGGGCGAGCGACAGCAGGGCACGCCCGCGCAGGATCCGACGGGCACGCTGGGCAAGATCGTGCGGCTGAACGCCGATGGCACGATCCCGGCGGGCAACCCCTTCGCCGGCAACGCCAACGCGAACGCCGCGATCTGGACGCTGGGCCACCGCAATCCGTACGGGCTCGTCTTCGCCACCGATGGCCGCCTGTTCGAATCGGAGATGGGCCCGGCCGGCGGCGACGAGTTCAACCTGATCGCGGCGGGCGGCAACTATGGCTGGCCGAACGTCTCGGAGGGTGACAATTACGACGGCACGCCCATCCCGCGCCACGCGACCAACCCCAGCTACGTCGCGCCGCTGAAAAGCTGGACGCCCGTCATCGCGCCCGGCGGGATGATCCAGTACACGGGCACGCGCTTCTCGGGTTGGCAGGGCGACTTCATCCTCGCCGGCCTGGTCGCGCAGGCGATTGTCCGGGTCCACGTCGCCGGCACGACCGCGACCGAGGCCGCCCGCATCGCGCTGGGTGCCCGCATCCGCGAGGTGGAGCAGGGGCCGGACGGCGCGATCTGGGTGCTGGAGGACGGGGCGGGCGGACGGCTCATCCGGCTGGACCCGGCCTGATCCTATTCGCGTACCAGCAGGTAGTTCATCCGCGCCTTGGCGATCGGCCGGTCCGGCGCGTCCTGCCACGCGACCGCATCGACATTGGCGACGCGTCCGCCCAGCCGCGTCACCGTGCCCGCCGCCCGCGTCGGGTGGTCGCGCCCGCCGCGCATGAAATCGACGGTGACGTTGACCGGCTTGATCCGCGCCGTTTCGTCCGCCAGCGCGTGGCGCAGCGCCACGATCGCCGCCATCTCGAGCAGCCCGGTGATCGCGCCACCGTGCAGAAAGTCCGGCCGCCCCAGCACCTGATCGGCGAAGGGCATCACCAGCACCGGCGGCGCGGCGTCGCGCGGCTCCTCGACCAGCCCGAGCAGGTCGGCATAGGGGGGCAGCACCGTCATGCGCCCGTCAGCATGAACGTGCCCGCGACATGGGCGACCGGGTCGTCCGCGTCGCCGTCATGCGCCGCCCCGCGCACAAAGGAGATCGCGCGCGTCAGCCGGTAGCACTCGCCCCGCCCGATCACCGTGCGCCCGGGCCTGGCCGGGCGCAGGTAATCGACGCGCAGGTCCAGCGTCGCGTGCGCCACCAACGCCCCCCGCTTCTGCCAGACCGCGAAGCTGGTCGCCATGTCCATCAAGGTCACGATCGGCCCCGACGCCAGCACGTCGCGTTCGACGTCGCCGACCAGATCGGCGTGCCAGGGCAGGCTCAGCTCCACCCAGTCGGGACCGTGCGCGTGATAGCGGATGCCCAGCCGTCCACCATGCCCGCCGAACGGCCGCGCGGTGAAACGTACCATGTCGAAGCCGCCGATCACGTCCGGCTGCCTACAGTCGGCGTCCTGGGTTGAAAAGCATTGCAGATTGTTAACTAGGTTGCACTGTATCCCGGCCCGTAGCCATGGGCGAAACCGGGGTATTCGCATGGTCCACTGCCTGCTCGACGACACCTATGTGCGCCACCGCTTCTCCAATCCGGTCCGTTTCGGAGCTTGAAGGCGGCTCGACGTGGCGGGACCACGATACAAGCCGGGCGTGCTGCCCGTCCTGATTCTCGGCGTCGATCGTCCACATCTGGCGGCGGCGCTCGCGGAACGCGGCATGCGGGCGAGCGTGGTGGTCGCGAGCGCGGCGGTGGCGCTCGTGAACGAAGGCACGCCGCGCCCGTCCTGCCCCGTGGTGATCCAGGCGAGTGCCCCGGCCGGCGCGGGAGCGTTGCTGGACGGCGGCGCGGACGATGTCGTGCTGGCCACCGATCCTGACAGCCTGGTCGCCGCGCGCCTCGCCGCGGTGATCCGCCGATCGCGGCCCGGTCAGGTGCAGGTCGGCGACATCGCGATCGACACGGTGGAACGCCGGGTCACCCGCGCCGGTCGCCCGATCCATCTGCTGCCGCGCGAATATGCGCTGCTGCTCTACCTCGCCCGACACGCCGGCCAGCTCGTCGACCACGCAACCTTGCACAGCGCCCTATGGGGACGCGGCTTCGACCCCGGAACCAATGTCATCGCCGTTCATGTCTCCCGCTTGCGCGGCAAGCTGGGCGACGGCGGTGTCACCGTCGTGACGGAACGGGGCCGCGGCTATCGCCTCACCGTTGCCGGCACCGGTCGGGCCACCTAACACCGCTGATCGAGCGGGAGAGTGCGCATGTCTGATCGGGTCACCATCGCCGTGGACGGCGGCATCGCCGATGTTCGGCTGTCGCGCCCCGACAAGATGAACGCGCTCGACCCCGCGATGTTCGAAGCGATCGGGGCCACCATCGACGGGTTGGCGACCCGCCCCGACGTGCGCTGCGTCGTGCTGTCGGGCGAGGGCCGGGCGTTCTGCGCTGGCCTCGACATGGCCAGCATGGCGGCGGGCGGCAGCGGCCTGTCGTCGCGAGAGCGCAACGCGCAGGGCGCCATCCTGCCGCAGCACGTCACCTGGGGTTGGCGCGTCCTGCCGACGCCGGTGATCGCCGCCGTCCACGGCGTCGCGTTCGGCGGCGGCTTTCAGATCATGTCGGGCGCCGACATCCGCATCGCCGCGCCCGACAGCCGCTTCGCAATCCGCGAACTGCACTGGGGTCTGGTGCCCGACATGGCGGGCTTCCCGATCTGGCGCGGCCTGGTCCGCGACGACGTGCTGCGCGAGCTGGTCTTCACCGCCCGCGAGTTCGATGCCGCCGAGGCGCTCGCCCATGGCTTCGTCACCCGACTGGCGGACGACCCCTACGCCGCCGCGATGGCGCTCGCGCGCGACATCGCCAGCAAGAGCCCCGACGCGATCCGCGGCGCCAAGCGGCTGCTCAACATGGCCCACGATGCCGATCCCCGCGCGCTGCTGGAGGCGGAGACAGCAGAGCAGATGAAGGTGATCGGGCAACCGTCGATGCTGGAGCAGGTGCGGGCAAACGTCGAAAAACGTCAGGCCGTCTTTCCTTGAGGCTCAGCGCGGCGCCATGCGGATGGCCCCGTCGAGCCGGACGTCCTCGCCATTGAAATAGCCGTTCTCGATCATCGTGAGCGCCAGGTGAGCGTATTCCGCCGGGTCACCCAGCCGCTTGGGAAAAGGCACCGACGCCGCGAGCGCATCCTTCACCGGCTGGGGTGCCCCCTGCATCAGCGGGGTGTCGAAGATGCCGGGCAGGATCGTGTTGACCCGGATGCCCTCGCTCATCAGGTCGCGCGCGATCGGCAGCGTCATGCCGACCACCCCGCCCTTGGACGCCGCATAGGCCGCCTGGCCGATCTGCCCGTCCTCCGCCGCCACGCTCGCGGTCATCACGATCGCCCCGCGCTCGCCACCCTCGCCCGGGTCGAGCGACAGCATGCCCGCCGCCGATTTGGCGACGCAGCGGAACGTGCCGACGAGGTTGATCTGGATGAGCCAGTTGAAGGCTTCCAGCGGGAAATGCTTGATCGAGCCGTCCTCCTTGGAGCGGCTCGCGGTCTTGACCGCGTTGCCCGTTCCCGCGCAGGCGACCAGCACCCGCTCCTGCCCGTGCGCCGCGCGCGCCTTGGCGAAGCCGGCGTCGACGCTCTCGTCCGAGGTGACGTTGACCTCGCAGAACACGCCGCCGATCTCGGCCGCCACGCGCTCGCCCTTCTCCGCCTGCAGATCGAAGATCGCGACCTTGGCGCCCTTGGCCGCGAGCGCCCGCGCCGTCGCCTCGCCCAGGCCCGACGCGCCGCCGGTCACCACGGCGGCGATGCTGTTGTTCAGTTCCATGTCGTTCCGAAACCTCCGTTCGTCCCGAGCGACGTCGAGGGACTATTCCAACCTGTGCCTCGACTTCGCTCGGCACGAACGGAACGGGCGCTACACCCGCTCCACGATCGTCACGTTGGCCAGCCCGCCGCCCTCGCACATGGTCTGCAGCCCATAGCGCAGACCGCGCTTGTGCAGCGCATGGACCAGCGTCGCCATCAGCTTCGTCCCCGAAGCGCCCAGCGGGTGCCCCAGCGCGATCGCCCCGCCATTGACGTTCAGCTTCGCCGGATCGCCGCCCGTGTGCCGGAGCCACGCCAGCGGCACGGGCGCGAACGCCTCGTTCACCTCGTACAGGTCGATGTCGTCGATGCGCATCCCGGCGCGCTTCAGCGCCCGGTCGGTCGCGAACAGCGGCTCCTCCAGCATGATAACGGGATCGCCACCGGTAACCGTCAGGTTGTGGATGCGCGCCAGCGGAGTCAGGCCATGCTCCTTGAGCGCCCGTTCGCTCACGACCATCACGGCCGAGGCGCCGTCGCAGATCTGGCTGGCATTGGCGGCGGAGACCACGCCGCCCTCCTTGAGCAGCTTGACCGACCCGATCGACTCCGCCGTCGCGTCGAACCGGATGCCCTCGTCGTGATCGTGGCAGACCATTCCCTCGGGCGTCTCCACCTCCAGCGCGACGATCTCGTCGCGGAAGTCGCCCCGCTCGGTCGCCGCCGCGGCGCGTCGATGGCTTTCGAGCGCATAGGCGTCCAGCTCGGCGCGATCGAAGCCATATTTCGCCGCGATCATCTCCGCGCCGGTGAACTGGCTGAACTGGATGTCGGGAAAGCGCTCCTCCTGCCGCGGGCTTTTCGCGCGGCCCAGCCCCGCCTGGTGGAACAGCATCCCCGTCGAGCCCATCGGCACGCGCGTCATCGATTCGACGCCCGACGCGATGACCACGTCTTGCGTGCCGCTCATCACCGCCTGCGCGGCGAACTGGATCGCCTGCTGCGAGGAGCCGCACTGCCGGTCGATCGTCACCGCGGGGACGCTGGTCGGCAGCTTCGACGCCAGCACCGCGCCGCGGCCGACCTGGAACGACTGCTCGCCGCCCTGACTGACGCAGCCCATGATCACGTCCTCGACCGCGGCGGGGTCGATGCCGGTGCGCTCGACGGCCGCGTCCAGCACCGCGGCGGCCATGTCCGCGGGGTGCCAGCCCGCCAGCCGCCCGCCACGTTTGCCGCCGGCGGTGCGCACGGCTTCGACGATGAAGGCGTCCGCCATTCCCACTCTCCATAACAACTGTTATCTCGTGCCGTGTCGCGCAAATCGCGCGGGGCGGCAAGGGGGCGGGCGATGGACGTCGGCGCGGCGGTGCGGGCGCGCAGGTCGGTCCGCGCATACCTGGACACGCCCGTCGATCCGGCGCTGCTGCGCGATCTTGCGGTGCGGGCCGGGCGCGCGGCGACGGGCGGCAACCTGCAGCCCTGGCACATCGACATCGTGCAGGGCGAGGCGATGGCGCAGCTGAAGGCGATCATGCGAGACAAGCTGGCGCGCGGCGAGGTCGAACAGGCCGGCTACGACGTGTATCCACGCGAGCTGGGCGACACGCACAAGGCCCGGCGTGCCGCCGTGGGCGACGCGATGTACGGCCACATCGGCATCCCGCGCGACGACAGGCCGGGCCGGCTCGGCTGGTTCGCGCGCAACTTCCAGTTCTTCGGTGCGCCGGCGGCGTATTTCTGCACGGTCGATCGCCGCATGGGGCCGCCGCAATGGGCCGATTGCGGGATGTACCTCCAGACCCTGATGCTGTTGGCGATCGAGGCGGGGCTGGCGACCTGCGCGCAGGAATGCTGGGCGATGTACGCGGGCACGGCGGAGCGGTTCCTGCGCACGCCGGCCGAGCGCATGCTGTTCTGCGCGGTGGCGATCGGGCATGAGGACGCCGGTCATCCTGTCAACCGCCTCCGCACCGACCGAGCGCCGGCCGTGGAATGGCTGACCGAGCACAGCTCTTCCGGACAGGTCGGCTGATCACCATATGAATGGCGGGGGGCATGCTTCCCTTTTGACGGTCGCTCGGCTAAGGGCGACCGCGTTTCCTTACCGATGAGGTCTGTTTGCCAAAGGAAGAACTGCTCGAGATGCGTGGCCGCGTGGTGGAGCTGCTCCCCAACGCGA
>CAXTWJ010000131.1:6935-7391 GCA_964247925.1 uncultured Sphingomonas sp. | reverse complement strand
ATCGCGGAGGCCGATCGCCAGGTCCGCCGGCCGTAGGGCCGGCGCCCGGCCGACGCGCCCGGCCTCCCGGACCTCGGCTTTTTGCCCGTGCCCCCGGGCCCGCCCGCGGCCGGGCGGCCCCGCGCGGCGGCCGCGCCCACCCCTATTGGTCCGGCGAGCCCTGCGCGATGCTGATCGACGAAGTGGAGGCGATCTGGTCGCGCATCGCGGACGGTGACGACTGGTCCGCGCTCCACGCCAAGGTCGCCTCGATCAGGGCCATGGGCGAGGCGCTCCAAGGTTCCGGCGGCGCGTAGCGCCGGTGGGAAGAGCACCCAGGGGGCGGGGCGCCGCGGCGAACGGGATGGGCTTGTCACCGAGCACGAGGCCGTACTGCGTCCAGTCGGGATCCCCGCCGGCCTTGCTCCAGCCCTTCACCCAACCGAAGGGCTCGCCGGCTGCGACGCGCTGCCCGAC
>CAXTWJ010000131.1:3100-6925 GCA_964247925.1 uncultured Sphingomonas sp. | reverse complement strand
CGGTGCGAGGGCATGGCGCCGTCCCTACCACGCCGCGCGCCGCGCGCCACGGCCCCATGTCGCCTTCCGACCGCATCCGCCCGCTGTCGCCCCCCATCGGCCAGCTGAGGCCGGCCGCGAACACGAAGGTGCGCGCGTCCGCCAAGCCGCCGTCGCGATAGCGCTGCAGCTGCGCGCCCTGCCCGCGCGCCATCTCCGGTAGCTCGGCGAGCGGGAACACCAGCATCTTGCGGTTCTCGCCGATCGCCGCGACGTAATCGTCGTCCGCGCCGACCGGCCGCACGACCTTCAGCCTGGAACCCGCGCGTGGCGTCATCACCGTCTTGCCCTTGCGCGTTTCCGCCAGCACGTCGGCGACCGGCACCACGAAACCGCGCCCGTCCGAGCCGACCACCAGCAGCTTCGCGTCGCGTCGCGCCGCGAGCAGCGTCAGGATCGCGCCGCCCCCTTCCAGATCGACGCTGGCCCCCACCGGCTCGCCGAAGCCGCGGCCGCCGGGCAGCCGGTCCGCGGCCAGCGTAAAGAAACGCCCGCTCTCCGTCGCCAGCAGCAGCTTGTCGGTGGTCTGTGCGTGGAACGCAAAGGCGGGGCCGTCGCCCTCCTTGAACTTCAGCGTCTCGGCGGAGGCCAGGTCCAGATGCCCCTTCATCGCGCGCACCCAGCCGCGCTTGGACAGCACCACCGTGATCGGCTCGCGCTCGATCATCGCCTCCAGCGGGATGTCGCGCGTGGGCGCAGCCTCGGCGATGTCGGTCCGCCGCTTGCCCAGCGCCGTCTCCGGCCCGTAGCGGTCGCGCAGCCGCTTCATGTCGCGCTTGAGCCGGGTGCGCTGCCGCGCCTCGGAGCCGAGGAGCAGCTGCAGGTCCGCCTGCTCCTTCGCCAGCGCGTCCTGCTCGCGGCGCAGCGCCATTTCCTCCAGCCGGCGAAGCGAGCGCAGCCGCATGTTGAGGATCGCCTCCGCCTGGCGGTCGGTCAGCTCGAACTCGGCGATCATCACCGGCTTGGGCTCGTCCTCGGTCCGGATGATCTCGATCACGCGGTCGAGGTTGAGAAACGCGACGATGTAGCCGCCGACCAGCTCCAGCCGATCCGCGATTTTCTGCAGCCGATGCTCGGTGCGGCGGCGCAGCACCGCGAACTGGTGATCGACCCACTGACCCAGCACCTCGCGCAACCCCAGCACCCGCGGCGTGCGCTGCGCGTCCAGCACGTTGAGGTTAAGGCTGAAGCGGTTCTCCAGCTCGGTCAGTCGGAACAGCCCGTCCATCAGCACCTGCGGATCGACGGTGCGGCTGCGCGGCTCGATCACGAGGCGGATGACCGCGTCCGACTCGTCGCGCACGTCGGCCAGGA
This sequence comes from uncultured Sphingomonas sp., assembly GCA_964247925.1. Taxonomy (GTDB): domain Bacteria; phylum Pseudomonadota; class Alphaproteobacteria; order Sphingomonadales; family Sphingomonadaceae; genus Sphingomonas. The sequence goes on along the minus strand of CAXTWJ010000131.1, from coordinate 5,572 downwards.
TCGGCAGCTTCTTCTCGTTCACCAGGGCGGCGACCTGCTCGATCAGCTTGCCCTTGGTGACGCCGTAGGGGATCTCGGTGACGATGATCTGCCAGCCGCCGCCCTTCTCGCGCTCGATTTCCCAGCGCGCGCGGACCCGGAACGACCCGCGTCCGGTGGCATAGGCCTCGGCGATCGCGGCGGGGGGGTCCACCACCACGCCGCCGGTCGGAAAGTCAGGGCCTTTCACATGGGCGAGCAGCTGCGGAAGGCTCGCGTCGCGGTCATCGACCAGCAGGGTGGCCGCGTCGAGCAGCTCGGCGGCGTTATGTGGCGGGATGCTGGTCGCCATGCCGACCGCGATGCCGGCCGCGCCGTTCGCCAGCAGATTGGGGAACAGGCCGGGGAAGAGTTCCGGCTCCTGCTCCTCGTTGTTGTAGGTCGGGCGGAAATCGGCCGCGTCCTCGTCCAGCCCCTCCATCAGGTCGATCGCGACCTGCGTCAGGCGGGCCTCGGTATAGCGGTAGGCGGCCGGGTTATCGCCGTCGATGTTGCCGAAATTGCCCTGCCCGTCCACCAGCGGATAGCGCAGCGAGAAGTCCTGCGCGAGCCGGACCATCGCATCATAGACGCTGGCGTCGCCGTGCGGATGGTATTTGCCGATCACGTCGCCGACGACGCGCGCGCATTTCTTGTACCCCGACGCCGGATCGAGCCGGAGCAGCCGCATCGCCCACAGCAGCCGGCGATGGACCGGCTTCAGCCCGTCACGCAGGTCCGGCAGCGACCGCGCGGTGATCGTGGACAGCGCATAGACGAGATAGCGTTCCGACAGCGCGGAATCGAACGGAGCATCGACGATCGAGTCGAACGGGTCGGCGGTGTCGGTGACCATGCGGCAACACCGCTAGCAGAGCGGGCGACCGTTCCACAACCGTTCCGCTCGTCCCGCCGGTGGCGTGTGCTTCACGCCGGCGCGTCGGCCTGTCGCACGTCGGTGAGCCGCGCCAGCGCCGCCTCATACGACGTCCGGTGCTTGGTGATGAAGGCGGCGATCGCGGCGACCAGCCGTTCTAATGATTCCTCATCGGACTGTTCGTCCGGCAGGGCGAAGGCGGCGTTCGCCAGCTGCCTGGTCTTGTTCTGGATTCCCCAGTTGCCGCCGATTTCGGCGCCCTCTTCCCGCAACAGATCAAACAGCTGTTGCCGTGCCTCTCCGGTGCCGAGCGTGAACTGGATCTTGGCGCCGCCACCAGGCCCTCGCAGCACTTCCAGCAGCAGCATCTGCGGCGACGGTTTCCACGAAATCGGGCCGGACAGCATCCCGGGGACATGATCCCAATCCGCCACCGCGAACCGGACAGCGGACTTGGTCGAATGAGCCGGCACGATCCGCAGGCCGGTGTCGGCCGAGAGGCGATTGGCGGCCTCCCCTCGCCGGGCCGCGAGGGTGCCGAGCAGCCCATATTCGACATTCGGGCGGCGTTCCATCAGGAACTCCAGCGCGTCGCGGTGTTCGCGCCACAGCCCGACCGCAAGCTGTTCCAGCCGATCGTCCGTCAAATGATCCCTCCGCAACATGGCCACATAGGCACTCAGCATCATGCGCGCCGCCGCCTCGCCAACCTGACGTTTGGCGACCCCGGCAAGGGCGTCCGCCACGGGCGCGAGCGGCAACCCATGCCATCCCGCCCCGTCGGCTTCGGAGGGCGAATCCCCGCGCTTGGTCAGGAACAGCAGCAGCCGGCGGTGGTCGGGCCATTCTCGTTCGACGACCCTGCGGTATCGGCCAAGCTGACCTGAATGTTCGGACGCGTCGATCTTCAGCTCGACGGCCACGACCAGCTTCTCCTGCGGCACCTCGATCAGCAGGTCGATGGACTGGTACTCGCGTCGGACAGTCGCGCTGTCCAGGTCCATGAGGTGAACGTCCAGCGGCGCGATCCCGGCCGTCGAGTCAGCCAGGGTGGACGCGACCGCGCGCATGAAGGCCGTGAGGCATTCGGCGCCGAACCCGTGCGCACGCACCGGATCGAGGATATGCTCCAGGAAGAAGCCGTGGCGGACCTCCTGCCTGCTCATGCCCACCGCCTGAAACGGGCAGAAGACATTCATCGCGGCGTCCAGCTCGTCGAACGCGGCGTTGTCGATCACGAGCCGTTCAAGCTTGCTTTCGTCCACGGTGCGGTCCTTCCAGCCATGGCGGGCTTGCGCAAGTTATAATTCCGTCAAGTTCAACGAGCCATCCCATGGCCTGTCTTGACATCACAGGCGCATTGGCCGTCCCCGGCGTGGTGACCACGTCCTACTCCCTCGCCCGGGCCCGCGCCCTCGACGCCGCCGACCCGCTCGCCCCCGTCCGCGAACGTTTCGCGCTGCCGCCGGGCGTCCTCTATCTCGACGGCAACTCGCTCGGCCCGCTGCCGCCCGCCCCGCCAGCGCTCCTCGCCGCCACCGCCGAGAACCTGCGTAAGCTCGCCAAGCTGATCCCGC
>CAXTWJ010000131.1:0-3090 GCA_964247925.1 uncultured Sphingomonas sp. | reverse complement strand
TGAGCCGGGGGTGGAACGAGGGATGGATCGACGCGCCCGCCCGCGTCGGCGCGAAGCTGGCGCCGTTGATCGGCGCGGCGGCGGACGAGGTGATCGTCGCCGACTCCACCTCCGCCAACCTCTACAAGCTGCTGGTCGCGGCGCTGCGGCTCGACCCGACCCGCCGCACGATCGTCAGCGAGGCGGGCAATTTCCCGACCGACCTCCACATCGCCGAGGGCGCGGTGGCCGCCGTGCCGGGCGCGGTGCTGAACGCGGTGCCGCGCGATCAGGTCACGGCCGCGCTGGGCGACGACACCGCCGTGCTGCTGCTCACCCATGTCCATTACAAGACCGCCGAACGCTGGGACATGGCCGCGCTGTCGGCCGCCGCGCGCGACGCGGGCGCGCTGTCGCTGTGGGACCTCAGCCATTCGGTCGGGGCGATCGAGGTCGCGCTCGACCGCGATGGCGCCGATCTGGCGGTCGGCTGCGGCTACAAATACCTGAACGGCGGCCCGGGCGCGCCCGCGTTCCTCCATGTCGCGCAACGCTGGCAGGACCGGCTGCACAATCCGCTGTCGGGCTGGATGGGTCATGCCGAGCCGTTCGGCTTCGCCGACGCCTATGCCCCGGCGCTCGGGATGACGCGCTGGCTGACCGGCACGCCCCCGATCCTGGGCCTCGCCGCGCTCGAAGCGGGACTGGACCTGTGGGCGGAGGTCGATCGGGCGCAGGTCTGGGTCAAGAGCGCGCACCTGTTCGACATCCTCCACGCCGCCGGCGAGACAGCCGGCCTCCCGTGCGTCTCGCCCCGCGACCCGGACGCGCGCGGCAGCCACATCAGCTTCCGCCACCTCCACGCCTATGCACTGTCCCAGGCGCTGACCGCGCGCGGCGTGATCGGCGACTTCCGCACCCCCGACATCCTCCGCCTCGGCCTGACGCCGCTGTACCTCGGGCATGAGGACGTGTGGCGCGCGGGACAATTGCTCGGCGAGGTGCTGCGCGCCGAACCATGGCACGACTCCCGCTTTACCGCGCGCCGGCAGGTAACGTGAACGGCAACGTTGGCGCATCGAGAGATGTGGACTAAATAACGTTGCTATTCAGTCCGGAGCGCGCCCATGCGCCTATCGACTCAGATGAAGCCGATCAGTTTCTTCAAGGCCAATGCCGCCGAGATCATCGACCAGCTCGACGACGGCGGGGCACCGATGGTGATCACCAAGAATGGCGAGGCCAAGGCCGTGGTGATGAGCGTTCACGAATATGAACAGCGCGAAGAGACGCTCGCGTTGATGAAGGTGTCGCCATGGCCGACGCCGACATCGAGGCCGGGCGGACGATGCCGGCCGCCGACGCGTTCGCGCGCGTGCGTCAAAACCTGCGCCGACGGCATGGCTGACTGCGACGTCGTCCGCTTCACCCGATCTGGCTTCGCCGACCTCGACGCGATCGGCGACTACATGGCCCAGCAGCGCGGCATCGATACCGCCGATGCGCTGGTCGCGCGGTTGCAGGACCACATCATGCGCTTGGAACAGCACCCCTTCCGCGGACCCGTGCCAAAGGAGCTGGAGGGATTGGGCCGCGACGACATTCGCCAGTCGCTGCACGGCCTGCATCGCATCTTCTACCGTGTCGTCGGCGAGAACGTGTTCGTGTTCATGATGATGGATGGGCGCCGCGATATCGAGTTCCTGCTGGCGGAACGGTTGCGCGCGCTCGGGTTGATCTAGGGTCAGGCACGCTATCCTATCCACATGCATGGCGAGCCAAGGCGTCCCATGCGGGCATTCGCGCAGGTGGCGGCGCGATTGCGCGGACCCGCCAGCTCCCGTATAGCCCGCGCCCTGTCGCCCCGGCGTCGCGTGAGCGAAGGCCGGGGCTCGCTCTTTCGGGGGAACACACGCCCATGGCTCGCCGCCGCCAGATCTACGAGGGCAAGGCCAAGATCCTCTATGAGGGGCCCGAGCCCGGCACGCTGATCCAGTATTTCAAGGACGACGCGACCGCCTTCAACAACCAGAAGAAGGGCACGATCAACGGCAAGGGCGTGCTCAACAACCGCATTTCCGAGCACATCTTCACGCTGCTCGACACCATCGGCGTGCCGACGCACTTCATTCGCCGCCTCAACATGCGCGAGCAGCTGATCCGTCAGGTCGAGATCGTGCCGATCGAGGTGATGGTGCGCAACGTCGCCGCCGGCACGCTCAGCAAGCGGCTCGGCATCGAGGAGGGCACCAAGCTGCCCCGCACGATCATCGAGTACGCGCTGAAGGACGACGCGCTCGGCGATCCCATGATCACCGACGAGCACATCGCCGCGTTCGGCTGGGCGTCGCAGGACGAGATGGCGGACATCGCCGACCTGGCGATCCGGGTAAACGACTTCCTGTGCGGGCTGTTCGCGGGGGTCGGCATCCGGCTGATCGACTTCAAGCTGGAGTTTGGCCGGATCTGGGACAACGACTATGGCCGCATCATCCTGGCGGACGAGATCAGCCCCGACTGCTGCCGGCTGTGGGACATGGAAACCAGCGAGAAGCTGGACAAGGACCGGTTCCGCCGTGATCTCGGCGGTGAGGTCGAAGCGTATCAGGAGGTCGCGCGCCGGCTGGGCCTGCTGCCCGAGGGCGGGGACAATGCGGTGCTGGACCTTGAAAGCCACAGGAAGCGCCGGGGCCGCTGATCCCTCCTCTTTTCGGGGGAAGGGTGCCGGACGTAGCGATGGCGGGAGAGGAGCAGTCCGCTACCCCTGTGGCCGTTCATGGGGCAAGCTCGTGAGGTCGAAGCTCGGCGGTGCCGAACCCGGCCGGCCGTCTCGAGGCTCGCTGCGCTACCCTTCTGGGGGCGGCGGCTATTTGTTCACGCGATATCCCGCGATGATCCCGAAGATGAAGCTCGTGAACAGCGCGAGCGACACCTTGCCGCCCGGGTCGTCCCAGCCGAAATAGTCCGCGCCGAACGCGAACAGCGCGATGAACAGGGCCATGGCAAGTCCGGCCATGCGGATGCACCTCCACCCGGCTCGCCGCCCCACGCGCCGACTCGGGCAGCTCGACGGTAGCGCTGGAATGGTAAACGGCCCGTGAACTTGCGTGC
>CAXTWJ010000130.1:0-7436 GCA_964247925.1 uncultured Sphingomonas sp. | reverse complement strand
GTCCCAGCGATGCCCGTGGTTGCCTCCCGGGTCCTCCCTCGCTTATAGGCCCACCCCTTACGGCGGGTCCGACGATGCGGGCGTGGCGGAACTGGTAGACGCAGCAGGTTTAGGTCCTGCCATCGCAAGATGTGGGGGTTCGAGTCCCTTCGCCCGCACCAGTCCCGCCGCCAGCGGCGGGGCCGAGCCGCACGAGATTTCTCCAGACCGAAGAAGGCCTGAAATGCAGACTGTCGAGACGTTGAACGAGGGCCTGAAGCGCGCCTACACCCTGACCATTCCAGCCGCGGAGATCGAGGCGCGCGTTGCGACCGAGATCAAGAAGGTCGCGCCGCAGATGAAGATGCCGGGCTTTCGCCCCGGCAAGGTGCCCGCCAACCTGGTCCGCAAGATGCACGGCCCCGCGCTGATGCAGGACGCGCTCAACAGCTCCATCCAGCAGGGTGTGCAGGGCCTGATCGCCGAGCATCAGCTGCGCCCCGCGGTGCAGCCCTCCGTCGAGCTGGGCGAGGGCTATCAGCCCGGCGCCGACGCGCAGGTGACGGTGGCGCTGGAGGTGCTGCCGCAAGTGCCCGCGCCCGCGATCGAAGGGCTGAAGCTGGAGCGGCTGACGATCCCCGTCGCCGATGAGGCGATCGACGCGCAGCTCGCCCGCTTCGCCGAAGGGCAGAAGGCATGGGAGGACGCCGGCGACAAGGCGGCCGAGGCCGGCGACCTCGTCACCATGGACTTCGTCGGCAAGACCGCCGACGGGGTCGCGTTCGAGGGCGGGACAGGCACCGACATGGCCGTCGAGATCGGCTCGGGGCGGCTCATCCCCGGCTTCGAGGACCAGATCGTCGGGATCAAGGCGGGCGACGAGAAGCAAATCAGCGTCACCTTCCCCGCCGACTACCAGGCCAAGGAACTGGCCGGGAAGCCGGCCACCTTCGACCTCGTGATCAAGTCGGTGAAGACCGCGGGCGAGAGCGTGATCGACGACGCACTGGCGAAGAACCTCGGGCTGGAGAGCCTGAAGCAGCTGCGCGGGCTGGTGCGCGGTCAGATCGAGCAGGAGTCGAACGGCCTCACCCGCACCCACATGAAGCGCAAGCTGCTCGACCAGCTGGCGTCCGGCCACGATTTCGAGGTGCCGCCGTCGATGGTGGAAGCGGAGTTCAGCCAGATCTGGGCGCAGCTGGAGCATGAAGCGAGCCACGAGGCCGACCCGGACGCGGCGCGCGCGGAGATGGAGCGCGAGCGCGACGACTATCGTCGCATCGCCGAGCGCCGCGTGCGGCTGGGTCTGCTGCTGAGCGAGATCGGCCAGGCCAACGGCGTCGAGGTGTCCGCGCAGGAAATGAACCGCCTGATCGCGCAGGCCGCGCAGCAATACGGGCCGGAGGACCGCCAGCGCTTCATCCAGTATGTGCAGCAGGAGCCGATGGCGGCCGCCCAGCTGCGCGCGCCGCTGTACGAGGACAAGGTCGTCGATTTCCTGTTCGGCAAGGCGGAGATCACCGACCGCGAGACCACGCGCGAGGAGCTGGAGGCGGCGATCGAGAGCGAGGACGGCTTCGCGACCGGCACGCACGTCCACGATCATGCGGACCACGATCATGCGGGTCACGACCATGCGCATGACGGGCACGGCCAAGCCGAGTCCGAGCCGGCCGTCTCCGCGCCGGAGGTGACCGAAACACCGGCCAAGGCCGCCGCGCCTCGCAAGTCGCGGGCCAAGCCCGCCGCCAAGGGCTCAAACGCGGGCGTCGAGGCCCCAACGGGTGAGGCCCCGCCGGCGAAGAAGCCCCGCACCAAGCGCGGTGCCCCTGTGACGGCGGAGACTCAGGTGCTCGAGTCATCGCCGGTCGCAGCGGAGGCGGCCGAGGGCACCGTCGCGGCCGATGCGCCGGGGAACAAGGCTGCGGACGCCTGAGACTCGGGCCCCGAGACGGGGCGGCCGTCGGGGGTGAGCCTTGGCGTGAGACAGTGTGCCCGGACCGCGTGATCGGCGGGCCGATATGGCCTGCCCATGGTGGGCGGCACGAGCTGGAGCAACGTCGCCGTATGTCGTCACGGTTCTGCCGTTGCGGTCAGCGTCGATCTTTCGAGCAACCGATGGGTGATGATGCGGCATCGGCTCGGGGACGCCGGACTCAGCGGTGATCTCATCGGGCGCCGCTGGCTGCGCCTTGCCCCTGCACCGCCCGGGCGGACGACCCCTGCGGCTCCGCTGGCCGGTCATCCCAGCCGTGATAGGTGACGCGCTGCTGCGACCTCTGTGCTCGCCACCATGACTGTTAAAGCCGGCAGTCCTCGATACCGCGCCAATCGTGACTGCTGCACGGGCGTCCTGCGTTCGGAATGGGCAGCATAGTCACGCAATCAACTCTGATCCTTGGAGCACATCAGTACAGATCATCTCACTCTTCTAAACGGAGACAAGGCGAAGGCTTGTCCGTGCTCTTCCAGTATGTGATACCTCCTTGGTAGGGGTTGGGGGACTCGACATGATGACGCGCAAGGCGGGTGTTCGCCCGTCTTTGGCCTGGGCCGTTGCGATGACGCTTGGCGCCGCAGGTCTGCTGGCCCCAGCCATCGTCAACGGCTTTCCGCTCATCTTTCCCGATAGCGTCGATAACATGATGTTGACGCCCAGAGTATATCGTAGTTCATTCTATCAATTGTGGGTGTTCGGCACCGGCCTGAAGCTGTCGCCTTGGCCCACGATCGTTGCACAGGCGCTGGTGGTGAGTTGGCTCGTCTGCACCTTCATGGCGGTGGAGGCACGGGCGACGGCCGCGCGCGCCGTCGTCGCGCTGCTAGTGCTGTGCACGTTTTCCAGCCTCCCCATCTGCACATCCTTCGTCATGCCCGACGTGTTCACGGGCGTGATGTTCCTGTGCGTGTATCTGCTCGTCTTCCGCTGGCACCGGCTTTCGTCGTGGCGGCGAGTCGCACTGCTCGGCCTCGCGACGGTCGCGGTGGCCGTGCATCTGTCGCACCTGATAATGGCGGTTGGCATGATCACGGCGAGCGTCGCGTATGTGCTCGCCCGGCATGGGCGGGGCGTCGCGCGCGGTGGGATGCTGGGGGCCGTCGTGGCGTGCGCCTGCGCAGCGGGTGCGGCCGTGGCCTATAACAGTGTCGTGTTCCATCGACCGGCGCTCAGTCCCGCCGGACCGACCTTCCTGATGGCCAAGCTGATCGCGCAGGGACCGGCTCGCGCCGAGCTGCAAGCGACCTGCCCGGGGGCGGCATACCGGCTCTGCGCTTATGTGGATCGTCTGCCGGAAAGCGCCGACGCACTGCTCTGGGGTGACGGCATCATCGTGCATCTGGGCGGCTTCGACGCCATGGGCGAGGAATCGTCGCGTCTGGTCTCGGCCACGCTGGTGCATCGGCCGTGGCGGGTGCTGGTGGCCGCCCTGGCGAGCACGGGGGCGGCGCTGGGGACGGTCGACTCGACGGCGGAGATCCTGCCATCAGAGAGCTTTGTCCGTGAACGGATGGGCTTGGTCGACGGCACGGATGTCCAGTTCCGTTACCTCCATGCCGCGCAGGAGCTGGGCAGGTTTCCGCGCCGCTCCGTGACGCTGTTGACGCTGGCGGGCTTGATCGGGGCCGGCTTCGTGATCGTTGTGGCTGTTTGGCGACGGCGCGACGGTGGAGTGGGGTTCGCCGGCTACGCGCTTGCAGCGTTCGTCGTCAACGCGGGGGTGTGCGCGACGCTCTCGGGCGTGCACGACCGCTATCGGTGTCGGGTGAGCTGGCTCATGGTGTTGGCGGCGCTTGCACTCGTCCTAGGACGGCGGCGGCCGGATGGGTATGTCGGTGCTCGCAGCGAGCGGGGCGAATGGCGGGAAGCGATGGCGTGAGCACTGATCCGATCATCGCCGTCCTGCTTCCCTGCTACAACGAGGAGGCGGCGATCGCGCGCACGGTGGCGGGATTTCGCGCCGCGCTGCCGAGCGCCGCCGTCTACGTTTATGACAATAACTCGCGCGACCGCACCGTCGAGGTCGCCTCGGCGGCAGGGGCGATCGTGCGGCGCGAGCGGGTGCAGGGCAAGGGGGCGGTGGTGCGGCGGATGTTCGCCGACATCGACGCCGACATCTACGTGATGGCGGACGGGGACGCGACCTATGACGCGGCGTCCGCCCCGGCGTTGGTCGCGCGCCTCCTGGACGAGCATCTCGACATGGTGGTCGGCGCGCGGGTGCACGAGGCGGACGAGGCATATCGGCGGGGGCACCAGTTCGGCAACGCGCTGCTGACCGGGATGCTGGCGCGGCTGTTCGGGCGCAGTTTCACCGATATCCTGAGCGGTTACCGAGTGTTTTCCAGACGGTTCGTGAAGAGCTATCCGGCGCTATCGACAGGGTTCGAGATTGAGACGGACATCTCCGTCCACGCGCTCGAGCTCAGGATGCCGGTGGCGGAGGTCGAGACGCCGTATTTCGCGCGACCGGCGGGGTCGGCGTCGAAGCTCAACACCTATGGCGACGGCTGGCGCATCCTGCGCACGATCCTGACGCTTTACCGGATCGAGCGGCCGCTTCTGTTCTTCGGCGTGATCGGGCTGGCGCTGGCGGTGGTCGCGATCATGATCAGCATTCCGCTCGCGCTGACCTATGCGCGCACCGGGTTGGTGCCCCGATTCCCGACGGCGATCGGGGCCACGGGGCTCGTCATCCTCGCGGCGCTGAGCTTCACCGCCGGGCTGATCCTCGATACGGTCGTGCGTGGCCGGCGCGAAGTGCGGCGGTTGTTCTACCTGCAATACAGTCCTCGCCGGATCGCTGGTTCGCGGCTCGATGACTGACGCGACGCGGTCGCAGCGGGGTATCGCATGTCGGAACGAACTCGACTCCTCGCCAGGCTGGCGCTCCTCGCAGCCGTTTTCAGCGCGCTCGACTATCTGCTGGTAGCGCGGTGGGGTCCGGGCAAGGAATATTGGCGTGCGACGGGGGGAGGCGTACGACTGTTCCTCGTCCTCAGCGCCGGCTGGTCCGTCATGGCGAACGGCCTGGTCAGCGAACGGCAATCGGGCGGACATCGTTCTCCCGTCGGCGCGGTCGCGATGTCCTTGTGCCTTGCCGGGCTAATCGCCGTGGCTTGCCTCGGCGACACCGCCACCTCCGGCGACGAATATGCTTTCCTGTTCCAGGCGAAGACCTATGCCGCGGGTCGGCTCTGGAACCCTGCGCCGCCCGGCGGTCAGGCGCTGGCGCCCATGTACACCTGGGTCAGCGGCGGCATCTGGGTCGGGCAATACCCGCCCGGCTGGCCGATGGTGCTGGCCGTGACGCAATTGGCATCGCTCCCTCCTTGGGTGATGAACTGCGCGCTGATGGGGCTGGTCACGGTCGCCATCGCCGCCATCGTCCAGCGGAATGGCAGCGACCGACAATCGGCGGCGCTCGCGGCGGCGCTCTTCTGCCTGTCCCCGTTCGTGCTGTTCAACGCGGCGTCCGCCTTTTCGCATCTGCTGGCAGCGGGGTTGGCGGCGGGTGTGTATCTCTGTCGGGCTCGGGCCGATGGCGAGGGGCGTGCCTCGTTCCTGCTGGGAGCGGGAGCGCTGTTGGGCATGCTCGTGCTCACACGCCCGCCTACGGCCGTTGTCGTGGCGCTGCCGCTCTTGCCGGCGCTCGTGCTGCCCCGAATGCAATGGCGGCAAGCGCTGCTGATCGGCGCGGGGTGCCTGCCGTTTCTGCTCGCGCTTTTCGCTTATCAGGCGGCGGTCACCGACGACCCACTTGAGCCCGTCTATCACCTGGGCGGGAGAAACGTCGACCACCTCTATTTCGATCGGCGGTCGATTGGCATCGGGCTGGTGCTCTTGTTGGGGAAAGTGAAGGAGCTGTCCCTGTGGGTATCGCCGCTGATCGTGCCGCTCTGGGCGGGCCTGTGGATCGTCAAGGCGCGCCGCGGCGCCTTGAACGCGGTCGACTGGGTCTTTCCTCTGGCGATGGTGCTGTTCTGTTTCTACCCCTATGACGGCGGCAACCGTTATGGGCCGCGCTACTATCTCGACGTGTGGCCGCTGGCGATCTGCACGATCGGCGGTGCGGTCCCGTCGTTGACCCCGGGCAAGGCTGGCATGGTCCGGCGCGCGATGGTCGCGGCCGTCGTGTACGGTGTCACGCTGACGCCGTTCCTCGCCTGGCAGATAGCGACCATCGTTCGCGAGCGTCAGGAGCCGTTCCGCCTCGCCGCGGCTCGGAACCTGGCGAACGCGATCGTCTGTCTGGAGGCGAGCGCCGGTCGCGTGTCGCCGATGTCGCCTGCGGACCTGACCCGCAACGGCATCGTCCTGGACCAGCCCGTCCTGTTCGCGAACTGCACGCAGATCCGGCCGCAAGCGCTCAGGGCCATCTTCCCTGGGCGCACGATCTGGCTGTATCGCGGGCAACCCAAGCTGATACCGGCCGACCGGTGAATGCCGCCGCGTAAAAGGGCCAGGATCCCGCGACATCTTGAACTGGCCCGTCCGCTACGCGACATAGTGCGCTGTCACCTCGGGGTAAGAGAGAGTTTCCCATGCACAATCCGTTCGAGACCGGCGATTTCCGCGCACCGCTCGCCAATGCCGGCCTCGGCCTTCAGCCGGTCGGCTCGAGCCTCGTCCCCATCGTGATCGAGCAGTCGAACCGCGGCGAGCGGTCGTTCGACATCTTCTCCCGCCTGTTGCGCGAGCGCATCGTGTTCGTGACCGGCGGCGTGGAGGACGGCATGGCCTCGCTCATCACCGCGCAGCTGCTGTTCCTGGAGTCGGAGAATCCGAAGAAGGACATCTTCATGTACATCAACTCGCCGGGCGGCGTCGTCACGGCGGGCATGGCGATCCATGACACGATGCAGTATATCCGCCCGCGCGTCGGGACGGTGTGCATCGGCCAGGCCGCGTCGATGGGCTCCTTCCTGCTGGCGTCGGGCGAGCCGGGGATGCGCGTGGCACTCACCAACGCACGGATCATGATCCACCAGCCGTCGGGCGGCGCGCAGGGCATGGCGTCGGACATCGAGATCCAGGCCAAGGAGATCCTGCGCATCCGGCAGCGGATGAACGAGCTCTACGCCCAGTACACCGGCCAGCCGATCGACGAGATCGAGCGTCGCATGGACCGCGACACCTTCCTGTCGGCGGCCGAGGCCAGGACGTTCGGCCTGATCGACGAGGTGTTCGACAAGCGCCCCGCGCCCGCCGACGACATGGCGGCCGCCGCCTGATCCTGCGTTAGCCCTCTTTGGGCGTTGCCGTTTGCGTATCGGCCGGGTTACGGTGCCCGGCCGCAAAGGATGTGATTGAATGACCAAGCTGACCGGTGGCGAGTCCAAATCGACGCTGTACTGCTCGTTCTGCGGCAAATCGCAGCATGAGGTGCGCAAGCTGATCGCCGGCCCCACCGTCTTCATCTGCGACGAGTGCGTGGAGCTGTGCAACGACATCATCC
>CAXTWJ010000129.1:0-7518 GCA_964247925.1 uncultured Sphingomonas sp. | reverse complement strand
GGACGGCTGCGGTGGCGCAAACGTCGGCGGCGCTCGCGAGCCTGCCTACCGTCACGACGCCGGCCGCCGGTGCCTCGGTCAGCACGCCGCCGGTGGTCGCCACTCTCGCGCCGGCATCGCCCGTCGCTCGCGCCGTGGTCCCGTCGTCGGCACCGGTCGCGCCAGCGGACGCCGCGACCGTGCCGGTCTTGGCTGCCGGGGACGGCTTGCCGGCTGCGCCCGTGGCGATCACGCCCGTGCCGGTGGCCGTCGCGCCTGCCGCGGTGGTTACGTCGGCGCCCCCTCCGGCGAAGCTGGTCAGCGCGCCTCCCTCGCGCCGTCGGCTTGGGCATGCGGAGGCGGATTCGATCCTGGCGAAGATCGTCGCCAACCTGTCCATCCCCGCCGCCGAGCTGGGCGTGGACGGGCCGGCGCCGGGCGCCCGGACGGCACGCAAGGGACGCGTCCGTGATGAGGTGGCCGACACCGGGACGGACGCCAGGCCGACGCGCGCGAGCGGCCGTCGTCGTGCCGATCGCGACGCGGTGGCCGCGACCGATGACGACAAGCCGACCCACACGGCTGGCCGCCGCCGCGCCGACCGCGAGGCGCCGGTCGACGTCGCCGACGACAGGCCGGCACGCGGCGCGCATGGCCGGCGCACCGATCGCGAGACCGCCGATGCCGACAACAGGCCGACGACGCGCAAGGGCCGGGCCGCCGAAAAAAAGGCGCTGGCCGACAAGGACGCGGCCGACCGCCCGACGAAGCGCGCCGAACCCGAGCGCGTCTGGGTGCAGGTCGCGACCGGCGCCAACGAGGGCGACCTGAGCAAGGCGTGGGGCAGGGTGAAGACGAAGGCCCCCGACGCATTTCGCGGCCGCGCCGGCTATACCACGCCGCTGCGTGCCACCAATCGCGTGGTCACCGGGCCGTTCACGTCAAGGGCGGAGGCGCAGGCGTTCGTCAACGGGCTGGCGAAGAAGGGCGTGGCGGCGTCCAGCTTCACCAGCGAGGCGGGGCAGAAGGTCACGAAGCTGGACGCGAAGTGACGCCGGCGCCCTATGCGGCGGACCCGGCGGATAGCCGAGGGCGCCTTCATCCCGAGCCGGACGCCGCCGCGCGCGGGCCGCGCGACGCCTTCCAGCGCGACCGCGATCGGGTGATCCACTCGATCAGCTTCCGTCGGCTGCGCCACAAGACGCAGGTCTTCATGGCGCCCGACGGTGACCACTTCCGCGTCCGCCTGACGCACAGCCTGGAGGTGGCGCAGATCGGGCGCACGATCGCGCGCGCGCTGCGCCTCAACGAGGATCTGTGCGAGGCGATCTGCCTGGCGCACGACATCGGCCACCCACCGTTCGGCCATGCCGGCGAGGACGCGCTCAAGGCGGCGTTGGCCGACGTGGGCGGCTTCGATCACAACGGCCACACGCTGCGCGTCCTGACCGCGATCGAGCGGCCCTATCCGGCATGGGACGGGCTGAATCTCAGCTGGGAAACATTGGAAGGATTGGCCAAGCACAACGGCCCCGTGCGGCATCCGGGCTGGGCGATGCGGGAGGCAGACGCGGCGTTTCCGCTCGGGCTGAACAGCTGGTCGTCGCTGGAGGCGCAGGTGGCGGCGCTGGCGGACGACATCGCGTACGACAATCACGACATCGACGATGGGCTGCGCGCCGGGTTGCTGACGCTCGACCAGCTGATGGCGGTGCCGCTGGTCGCGACCGGCTGGGCGGCGGTGCGGGCGCGCTACCCCGACGGCGCGCCGGCCAAAGGAAACGGGCGCCTCGCGCGCGAGCTGGTGCGGGGGCAGATCGGCACCATGGTCAACGACCTGCTCGGCGAGACGCGCGCCCGGATCGCGGAGGCCAGGCCCGACAGCGCCGACGCCGTGCGCGCGACGCCGCACGCGCTGGTCGGCTTCACCGCCGGAATGCGCGAGGCCGAGCGCGACCTGAAGCGGTTCATGTACGCCAACCTGTACCACCACCCGCAGCAGCTCGCCGCCGCCGCCGCCGCGCGCACGGTCGTCGCGGGGCTGTTTGCCGCGTTTCACGCCGAGCCCGCGCTGATGGGCGAGGGCTGGGGCGTCGTGCCGGCGGACGAGCCCTGGCGGAGCCGGCAGGTCGCGGATTACATCGCCGGCATGACCGATCGCTATGCGGTGGCGCAGTACCGGCGCGTGGTCGGCGCGATCGAGATGCCGGAGGGCATCTAGTTTGCCGCTCCGGCGCGGGTCGGCTAACGCCCGCGCGCTATGACGTTGTACACCCGTTTCGCCGCGCACATCGACGCCGCGCTCGATCGCCTGACCGAGGTTGGCACGCTGCCGGGTGGACTCGACCGCCGCAACGTGACGGTGGAACCGCCACGTGACGCGAGCCATGGCGACCTCGCGACCAACGCCGCCATGGTGCTCGCCAAGCCCGCCGGCACGAACCCGCGCGCGCTGGCGACCGCGCTCGCCGCCGAGCTGGAGCAACTCGACGAGGTTTCGAACGTCGGCGTCGCCGGGCCGGGTTTCATCAACATGACGCTCGCCGACGATGCGTGGCGGGCCGAGCTAGAAGGGATCTCGCGCGCGGGCGCCGATTACGGCCGCTCGGATGCGAGCGCCGGCGTGACGGTTAACATCGAGTACGTCTCCACCAACCCGACGGGACCGATGCACATGGGGCATTGCCGTGGCGCGGTGGTGGGTGACGCGCTCGCCAGCCTGCTGGAGTTCGCGGGCGCGCGCGTCATCCGCGAGTATTACGTCAACGACGCTGGTGGGCAGGTCGATGTGCTCGCCCGGTCCGTCCACCTCCGCTATCGCGAAGCGCTGGGTGAGAGTGTCACGATCCCGGAAGGGCTCTATCCGGGCGATTACCTGATCCCGGTTGGTCAGGAGCTGGCGGCAGAGTTCGGCGACCGCTTCCGCAATGCGCCCGAGGTGGAGTGGCTACCGCTGTTCCGCATGAAAGCCGTCACCGCGATGATGGACCTGATCAAGGCGGACCTGGCCCTGCTCGGCGTCCACCATGAAATCTTCGCGTCGGAGGCGGTGTTGCAGGCAGCCGGCAAGCCCGAGGCGGCGGAGGCGGAGCTGAGGTCGCGCGGCCTGGTCTATGACGGCGTGCTGCCCGCGCCCAAGGGCGAAACGCCCGAGGATTGGGAGCCGGTCGAGTTGCCGCTGTTCCGATCGACCGCCTTTGGCGACGATCAGGACCGGCCGATTCGGAAATCCGACGGCAGCTGGACCTATTTCGGGGCGGACCTGGCCTACCACTTCCAGAAGGCCCAGAGCGCGGACCAGCTGATCGATATCTGGGGCGCCGACCATGCGGGCACGGTGAAGCGCATCGTCGCCGCCGTCGCCGCGCTGACGGGCGGGCGGACGCGCTTCGATGTCAAGCTGGTGCAGATGGTGCGCCTGCTCCGCGCCGGTGAGCCGGTGAAGATGTCCAAGCGTTCCGGTAACTTCGTGACGCTTGCTGACGTGGTGAACGAGGTCGGCAGGGATGTGGTGCGCTTCACCATGCTGACCCGGCGGGCGGACGCGCAGATGGACTTCGACTTCGCCAGGGTGGTGGAGGCGTCGAAGGACAACCCGGTCTTCTACGTTCAGTACGCCCATGCGCGCATCGCCTCGCTGCACCGGCGCGCGGGCGAGGCGGGCATCGAAAAGGGCGAGGGCGACCTGTCCCTGCTCGGGACGGCGGAGCTGGGGCTGGTCAAGCTCGCCGCGCAGTTCCCGCGGGTGGTGGAAACGGCGGCGGCGGCACGAGAGCCGCACCGGATTGCATTCTATCTCTACGACTTGGCGGCTTCCTTTCATGCCGGGTGGAACGCGGGCAATGACGATCCTTCGCGGCGGTTCGTGCAGCCTGACGACCACGACGTCACCCGTGCGCGGCTGGCCTTGGCGGATGGTGTCGGACAGATTATCCGTAACGGCCTGGCGCTCATGGGCGTCGAAGCGGTCACGGAGATGCACTGATGGCGGTGGCGGACGAGATGGACCTGCGAGAGGAGGACCGGCTCCCTTGGCTGGAGACCGTCGCGCCCGACGAGCCGGAGGGCGCGCCGCTGGGCCGCGTGGTCGCGCTGGTGTTGCTCGGCCTTGCCGTGCTGGCCGCCATCATCTTCGGCATCTTCAAGCTCCAGCATCGCGATCATGGCCCCGGCGGCGAGCTGATCGCCGCGCAGGAAGGCGACTACAAGATCAAGCCCGACGACCCCGGGGGACTCAAGGTCAAGGGCGAGGGGACAAGCGCGGTCGCGACCAGCGACGGCAAGGCCGGCAACGGCGCGATCGACCTCAAGGCGGTTCCCGAAGCGCCGGTCAACGGCAAGCGCGCCCAGCCGCTGCCCACCAGGGGCGAAGGCGGCCGCAACGCCGTGGCCGTGGTGCCCGCGCCCGGCGGCAAGCTGGTCGCGCACTCGCCGGTATCGGCGCCTCGCGCGGGCGTGCCGGGCGCGGCGTCGGGCGGGTCGCTGGTGCAGCTCGGCGCCTATCCCAGCGAAGGCGTGGCGAACGCGGCGTGGACAAGCTTCGCCAAGCGGTTCGCCTACCTCGCCCCGCTCGGCAAGTCGGTCCAGCCCGTCGCGAGCGGCGGCAAGACGCTGTATCGCCTGCGCGTCAATGCCGGCGGGGCCAACCAGGCAGCCGACATCTGCGGCCGGCTGAAGGTCGCGGGTGAGGGATGTTTCGTGGCGAGCTAGGCTGGCGGGTCCGGAGCCGCTAACCGGCGGCCATGAAGCCCGTGATCTTCGGCCTCGCCGGCCCTGCGCTCACTTCCGACGAGCGTGCCTTTTTCCGTGATGCCGAGCCGCTCGGGTTCATCCTGTTCAAGCGCAACGTCGGACACCGCATGCAGCTTCGCGCGCTGACCGACTCGCTCCGCGATCTCACCGGTCGCGACGCCCTGCCCGTGCTGATCGACCAGGAGGGCGGCCGGGTCGCGCGCATGGCCCCGCCCGAATGGCCGGCCTTCCCCGCCGGTCCTGCCTTCGACCGGCTCTACGACATTGCGCCGATGTCCGCGATCCAGGCCGCGCGCGCGAATGGGGAGGCGCTGGGCCAGATGCTGCACGAGGTCGGGATCACGGTCGATTGCGCGCCGCTGCTCGATGTCGTGCAGCCGGACACGACGGAGGCGATCACGTCCCGCGCGTTCGGGTCGGAGCCGATGCGGGTCGCCGCGCTCGGTCGCGCCATGCTGGAGGGCCTGCGTGCGGGTGGCGTGGTCGGCGTCGTCAAGCACATGCCCGGCCACGGCCGCGCGCGGGTCGATACGCATCACCACCTTCCCACCGTCAGCGCCTCGGCGCGGGAGCTGGAGATCGATCTTGAGCCGTTCCGTACGCTGAACGGCGCGGGGATGGGGATGACCTCGCACATCGTGTTCCAGGCCTGGGACACGGATCGGCCCGCGACGCTGTCGCCGATCGTGATCGAACAGGTGATCCGCGGTGCGATCGGCTTCGACGGCCTGCTGATGACCGATGACATCGACATGAAGGCGCTGACCGGGTCGGCCGCGGACAAGGCGACGGGCGCGCTGGCGGCCGGATGCGACGTCGTGCTCGACTGCTGGGCGCGCATGGACGAGATGACCGCCATGGCCGAGGCGATCCATGACGCGGGGCCGGCGACTCTCGCTCGGCTCGACCGCGCGATGGCGATGCGCGACGTGCCCGAGGGCGACTTCGCCGACGCGGTCGCGCGGCGCGACGCCCTGCTCGCGCTGGCCTGAGCCTGGTCGCAAGCGGGGGCAAACAGTAGGTGGCAAAGGGCGGCAAAGGCGCCTAGATAGCTGCTCTGTTTCCAGGAGATGCGCCATGGGCGGCTTCAGCCCCATCCACCTTCTCATTCTCGCGGTCGTCGCGATCCTGCTCTTGGGCGGCGGGCGGTTCTCCAACCTGATGGGCGACGTCGCCAAGGGCGTGAAGCAGTTCAAGCGTGGCATGGCCGAGGAGGACGAGGACAGCCGCAAGCCGGTCTCGCGCATCGAGGCGCAGAAGTCCGCCGACCCCGCGTTCGATCGCGAGGGCAACCGGGTTCGCGACGACCGCTGATCCCTGTCGCCCGGACCGCCTGAATGACGGAAATCTTCGGAGTTCACGGCCTGATCCTGGCCGTCGTGGCGCTGATCGTGATCGGCCCCAAGGACCTGCCCAAGGCGATGCGATTGCTCGGCTTCTGGGTCGGCCGGGCGCAGGGCGTCGCGCGCCAGTTCCGTTCCGGCTTCGACAACATGGTCCGCGAGGCCGAGCTGGCGGAGATGGAGAAGAAGTGGGCGGCGGAAAACCAGCGGATCATGCAGGAGCATGATGCGGCCGCGGACGGCGAGGCGGCGCCAGCCGCATCGTCGCTCGACGGCACGGCGGCCGGCGAGGCCGGCACGGCCTCGTCCGACGACGCGCCATTGCCTTCCGGTGAACCAGCTCTCACCACCCAGCCCGTGATCGTCGATCACCCCGTGGTGGAGGCCGCTCCCGCCGGCCAGGCCATCCCGCGTGGTGACGGGGTCACCTCGTGAGTGACGAGATCGACGCCAGCAAGGCGCCGCTGCTCGACCATCTGATCGAGCTGCGCCGACGCCTGCTCTATTCGATCGCGGCGCTGGTCGTGGCATTCGGGGCGTGCCTGTATGTAGCGCGGGACATCCTGCGGCTGCTGGTCGCGCCCCTGCATCTGGCGGGGCAGACCGAGCTCATCAACACCGACGTGTATGGCGGCTTCCTGGTCGAGGTTAAGGTCGCCTTTTTCGCGGGCCTGATGATCGCCTTCCCGATCATCGCCAATCAGATCTGGCGGTTCGTGGCGCCGGGCCTGTACCGCAAGGAGAAGCGCGCGCTGCTGCCGTTCCTGCTCGCCACCCCCGTGCTGTTCGGGGCGGGCGCGGCGCTGGCCTATTTCGTCGCGATCCCGCTGGCGTTGAAGTTCCTGCTCGGGTTCCAGGGCGATCTGGGCGGCGTGACGCAGCGCGCGCTGCCGGACATCGGCAATTATCTGAAGTTCGTGATGCAGTTCCTGTTCGGCTTCGGCCTGGCATTCCTTCTGCCCGTGCTGCTGATGCTGCTGGAAACGGCAGGGATCGTCACCCGGGCGCAGCTGGTGAGCGCGCGCCGCTACGCGATCGTCGCGAATTTCGCGGTCGCGGCCGTGCTGACGCCGCCCGACATCGGCTCCATGCTGCTGCTCGCGGTGCCGCTGGTGGCGCTGTACGAGCTGGCGCTGGTCGGCATCTGGTTCACCGAACGCGGCCGCGCGCGAGAGGCGGCCAAGGTGCACGCCGGGGAGTAGAGCCGGCCGTCGCCGTCCATTCGTGCTTGTTGGCGGTCTTCGACACGTCGTCGTCGGCCGAGCTCACGTCGGGAGCTACGCCTGATGCGGTATCGCATCCCGACGGGGCCAACGCGCCGGCGACGATCGCCAGACCCATCGGCTGGCGCTTCGGCGGTGCTCAATGGAGCGGCACGGCCTCCGTTGCGCCGATGCCGCGGGCGTTTCCGATCCGCCGGTGACTGAACCCCGACACGTTAAAG
>CAXTWJ010000128.1:2737-7537 GCA_964247925.1 uncultured Sphingomonas sp. | reverse complement strand
GACCTGCCCTACGCGCCACCGACCATGCCGCCTGCGGCGATCTGCCTGACGCCGCCGCAGGCGTCCGATGCGGCCGCTTGGCTGGCGCGCCAGAACCTGCCGGCGAACTGCACGATCACGCGGTCCAGCATGGCCGGCGGCCAGGTCGAGATCGCCGGCACCTGCCCGCCCCAGGCGCCCGGGCTGGCGCGCGGCACCGTGCGGCTGACCGTCCGCTGGACGCCGACGAGCTACGACCTGCGCTTCGTCACCGCGAACCCGTCGGAGAATGGCGTGATGGGCTTTACCGGCACGCTGACTGGCAGACGTGTCGGCGACTGCCCGCCCTAGGCGCGCTCGACCGCCATCAGCGTCTCGCCCTGGTACCGCTCCAGCGCCGGATCGAACAACGGGCTGACCTCGAACCGTCTGGGCGTGATCCGGACCGCCGACAGCCCGGCCAGCTTGAACACCCCGACCTTCGCTTCGCGCGGCGGCTGGCCGTCGCGCTCGATCGTCACGGCATCGACGTGCAGGTCGCCATGCCTGGTGTACAGGATGTGGGGCGCGAAGGTGACGGGCACGCGGTTGTAGGTCGCCGCGACCGCCTGCTGCTTGACGATCGCTTCCAGGAACACGGGCGTGGCGGGATGGGTGGCCATGGCCGCCTTCTACACACGCCCGGCGACGCCTGCCTAGCCGCGGAAGAAGAAGAACCACAGGATCAGCACCACCGGCAGCGGCACGCCGAGCAGCCACAACAGACATCCGCGCTTCATCGCCGATCCTCCTTCGCGCCCATGGAACGCGACGCCCGTTCCGCCGGTTCCTGCGACCATGAGCGAGACCGCCGAGAAATCCGATCCGAGATTGTGGGAACAGGTGAAGGAAGAGGTCACCGCCGGCGCCAAGGGCGGCAAGACCGGCCAGTGGTCCGCGCGCAAGGCACAGCTCGCGGTCCACGAATACCAGCAGCGCGGCGGCGGCTATATCGGGGCGAAGGACCCGCACAACCACCTCCACGAATGGACGGAAGAGCAGTGGGGCACCAAGTCCGGCGAGAAGAGTGCCGACACGGGCGAACGCTACCTGCCCGAGAAGGCGCGCGAGGCGCTGACCGACGCCGAATACAAGCGCACCACCGCCGCCAAGCGCCGCGACACGGCGAAGGGGAAGCAGTTCTCCGCCCAGCCCGCCGACGTCGCCGCCAAGACCCGCCCCTTCCGCGATCACCGCACCAAGGCCGAGCTGATGGCGGAGGCGCGCCAGCGCGACATCCCGGGCCGGTCGAATATGGGCAGGGACGAGCTGCTCGCGGCGCTGGCCCGCTGAACCTTTCCTACCCCGCCGGCCCCATCAGCTTCTGCGCGAAATACACCATCTGCAGCGCCTGCAGCCTGGCCCCCTGCTCGATGTCCGCGTCGCCCGAATGCCCGCCGGCGGTGTCTTCATAGAACAGATAGGGCAGCCCATACTCCTTCATCCGCGCCGCGAACTTGCGCGCGTGCTGCGGCCCGACGCGGTCGTCCTTGGTCGTGGTCCAGATATAGGGCTCCGGATACGCCACGCCCCGGCGCAGGTTCTGATAGGGCGAGATCGTGCGCAGGAACGCCGCCTCGTCGGGCTTCGTCACCGAGCCGTACTCGTCCACCCACGACGCCCCCGCCGCGATCTGCTCATAGCGGATCATGTCGAGCAGCGGCACCTGGATGGTGACGGCGCGCCACAGGTCGGGATGCTGGTTGAACTCCACCCCCATTAACAGCCCGCCGTTCGACCCGCCATAGATGCCGAGCTTCGCCGGGTTGGTGATCCGCCTGGTGAACAGGTCGCGCGCGACGCTGGCGAAGTCGTCATAGATAACCAGGCGGTGGGTCTTGCGCCCGGCATCGTGCCACGCCGGCCCGAACTCGCCGCCGCCCCGGATGTTGGCGAGCACATAGGCGCCGCCGCGCTCCAGCCACAGCTTGCCGGTCGAGCCCGAATAGCTCGGCGTCATCGCCAGCTCGAACCCGCCATAGGCGGTCATGATCGTCGGCGTCGTGCCATCGAGCGGCGCGTCCCGGCGATGGACGACGAAATACGGCACCTTGGTCCCGTCGGTCGAGGTCGCCCCGAACTGCTCCACCACCAGCCCGGTCGCGTCGAACTTGGGCGGCAGCTGCTTGACCGGCTTCAGTCCCGCCGTCGCTGCGTCGAGCGCATAGAGCGTCGTCGGCGTCAGGAAGCCGGTGACGGACAGGTAGGCATGGTCGCTGCGGTCCGTGGCCGACGCGATCCCGACGCTGGCCTTGTCGGGCACGGGCACCGGCCGCGCGCGCCAGCCGCCAGCGCCATGCGTATAGACGAACGCGCGCCCGTTCACCTCGTCCAGCATCGTGACCAGCAGCGTGTCGCGCGTCCCCGACGCGCCCTCAATCGACTGGCGGGGGCCGGGCGCCACGATCACCGTCGGCTTCAGCACCCCACGCTCGACCTCGGCCAGCGGCGCGGACGCGATCGCGCCGGCGGGTACATCGCCCCACGGATCGCTGGTCTGGAACACCATCAGCCCGTCGATCAGCCCGACGGGCGTGGTCCGCGCCGGGATGTCCAGCTTCACCGGGCCCGTCGCGGTCAACAGGTGCGTCTCGTGCCCGAAGAAGGTCGTGCCGCGCGTGATGACCACCGCGCGATGCCCTTTGGCATCGGTCAGCGTTCCCGCGCCGGTCGAGACCTGGTCTCCCGGCGCCCCCCGGAAGACCTCCGTCGCCTGCGCCAACGCCTGCCCACGCTTCAGCGTCTTGAGCACGAACGGATAGCCCGACTGCGTCAGCGTCCCCGCCCCCCAGTCGCGCGACACCAGCAGCGTGTCCTTGTCCAGCCAGGTCACGTCCTGCTTCGACGTGGGCAGCGCGAAGCCGTTCGGCACGAACTGCCCCGTTTCCAGGTCGAACTCGCGATACGTCACCGCGTCCTCGCCGCCTTCGGACAGCGCGACCATGCACAGCCGCTCCTCGGGCTGGAGGCAGCTCGCGCCCTTCCACACCCACTGCTTGCCCTCGGCTTTCCCGAGCGCATCGAGGTCGAGCGCCACCGTCCAGTGGGGCTGCGCGTTCGCGTAGTCGGCCTCGGTCGTCCACCGCCAAAGCCCATGCGGGTGCTCGGCGTCGCGCCAGAAATTGTACAGCCGGCCGTACCGCTGGTCGGGTGCGGGGACGCGGTCCTTCGCCGCCGCGATCGCCAGCGCCTCGGCATGGAAGGTCTGATAGCGCGGGTCGCCCTGGAGCCGCGGCAGCGTCCTCGCATTCTCCGCCTCCACCCAGGCGAGCGGCTTCGCGCCGTCCTTGTCCTCCAGCCACAGATACGGGTCATCGGTCATGGCTTTCACCTGCGCGAGCGCGGGCGTTGCCGCAAGCAGGGCCGTTCCAATCAGCAGGCCAACACGCATCATATCTCTCCGTCACCCCGGCCTTGTGCCGGGGTCCACCGGCGTACAAAGCGTGCGAGTGATCAGAGTGGACGAGCGTGGATGCCGGGACAAGCCCGGCATGACGATGGGGGATCAGTGACCGGAGCACAGCCAACAACGGACGGCCTACCACTGCCCCGCCGCTATCTCGCGATCGCCGCCATGTCGTTCGGCTCGGCGCTGGTCATCATCGACGGCGGCGTCGCCAATGTCGCGCTGCCCACCATCGCGCACGATCTGCGCGTCGATCGGTCGGCGGTGGTGTCGATCGTTACCATCTATCAGGTCACGCTGGTCATGCTGATGCTGCCCTTCGCCGGGCTGGGCGAGCGGATCGGCCTGAAACGCACCTATCAGGGCGGGCAGGCGATCTTCACCGTCGCGACCCTGCTGTGCTTCTTCGCCAGGAGCCTGCCCTTCCTGCTCGTCGTCCGCGCCGCGCAGGCGCTGGGCGCGGCGGGGGTGCTCGCCGTCGCCAGCGCATTAATCCGTCAGATCTACCCGTCCGACCAGCTGGGCCGCGGCCTCGCGATCAACGCGGTGGTGGTGACCAGCTCCGCCGCGGTCGCGCCCACCATCGGTGGCCTCGTCCTCGCGGTCGCGCCCTGGCCCTGGGTGTTCGCCAGCGCGGTGCCGTTCGCGGCCATCAGCCTGGCGCTGGGCGGCGCGATCCCCGCGCCCGCGCCACGCCAGGCCCATTTCGACCTGCCCGGCGCGATC
Organism: uncultured Sphingomonas sp.; assembly: GCA_964247925.1. Classification (GTDB taxonomy): domain Bacteria; phylum Pseudomonadota; class Alphaproteobacteria; order Sphingomonadales; family Sphingomonadaceae; genus Sphingomonas. Next base: position 3,387 of record CAXTWJ010000128.1, on the reverse strand, counting down.
CTGTGCGCGGCGATGTTCGGCCTCGTCATCGGCGGGCTGGAGAGCATGGTCCATGGCGACAGCCCCGTCGTCTCCGCCGCGATCGTCGCGGTGGGCGTCGCGGTCGGCTACTACTTCGTCCGTCGCGAACTGGGCGAGCCGGCGCCGATCCTGCCCGTCGATCTGCTCGCCCGGCCGGTGCTGGCCCTGTCGGCGATCGGCGGCTTCGTCGCGTTCACCGCGTCGATGACGCTGCTCATCTCCACGCCATTCCGGCTGCAGGCGCTGGGCTTCTCCGCCGCCACCATCGGCGCCTGCATCGCGCCCTGGCCGATGACCAACATGGTCGTGGCGCCGCTCGCGGGCTATCTGTCGGACCGCATCCCCGCCGGGCTGCTCGGCGGCATCGGCATGGGCGTGTCGATCGTCGCGCTCATGCTGCTCGGTTTCATGCCCGCGCATCCGTCCTACTGGGACGTGGCGTGGCGGATGGCGCTGTGCGGCTCCGGGTTCGGCACCTATCTGCCGCCCAACGCGCGCCTGCTGGTCGGCTCGGCCCCGCGCGAGCGCGCCGCGGCGGCGGGCGGTCTCGTCTCCACCGTGCGCCTCACCGGCCAGACCACGGGCGCGACGCTGGTCGCGGCGCTGCTGGCGCTCGGCATCGGCACGGG
>CAXTWJ010000128.1:0-2727 GCA_964247925.1 uncultured Sphingomonas sp. | reverse complement strand
GAGATCGGCAACCGGTGCCCGGCCGCCGGCCCCCGGCCACAACCGCCCCCGTGCTCCCTGCTCCCTGCTTCAGAACACCGCCCGCGCCGTCCCCTCCGCCATCATCGCCTGTCGCACCAGCGGGATGGGCGGGCCGCCATAGCTGAGGAACTGGTCGTGGAACGCCTTCCACCCCGCTTCGCGTGAGGCATACCGCTTGTTCGCCAGCCAGTCCTCGCGCAGGCGACGGATCATCAGCTTGCCCATCGTGTAGTTCAGATAGGCCGGGTCATACGTCCCGCGCGATGCCTGCTGGCGCGCATTGCCCTCGTCCTGATAGCATTGCTCGACGAACAGCCGTCGCGACTGGTCCTGCGTCATGCCCCGCGCGTGCAGCCCGATCGCGGACAGGAAGCGACAGTCACGCAGCAGCGCGTTAGACAGCTGCCCGATATGCGTCTCCGGGTCGCCCGCGCCCAGGCCGGCATCCCACATCATCTCCTCGGCATAATGCGCCCAGCCTTCCGCGAACGCATAGCCCACGAACAGCCGGCCAAAGAGCGACGGCGAGGCGTTGGCGTGCCGGAACTGCAGGAAATGCCCCGGCATCACCTCATGGACCGAGGTGAACAGCAGGTCCTTCTCGCCCGGCACGAACGCATCCTGCGTCGCCTTGTCCCAGGCGGGGTCGGGCGGCGAGATGTAATAGATCGACGGCACGCCATGCTCGAACGGCCCGGGCGGATCGATGTACGCGCTGTTCTGCCGGTTGTAGGGCGGGCTCTCCTCCACCAGCGCCTGTTCGCGATCGGGGATCGTCACGATGCCGTGAGCGATCACGAACTGCCGCAGCATCGGGATCTGCAGCCGCGCCGCCGCGACCGGCCCGCCCGCGGGCTTGTGCGCGCCCATCTTGCTGACGCACGCGGGGACGCTCTGGCCGGCGGCGAACTGCGCGCAGGCCGCGACCAGCGCCGCGCGGTTGCGCTGCAGGTCCGCCTGCCCGATCCGCTCCAGCTCGGCGAGCGGCACGTTCACGCCCTCGGTGGCGCTCAGCATCCGCCCGAACCGGTCGGCGCCCAGGGCGAAGCCCTGCGTCGCCGTGCCGCGCTGCCCCGCCAGCCACCTGCCCAGCGATCGCATCGCCGCCGACGCCTTCGCCGCCGACGCGGTCAGCCGCGCCTGCGCCGCCGCGTCCTTCACCTCGGCGAACGCGCGCACGGCGTCGCCGCTGTAATAATCCGCGAAGCCGTTGAACCCCGCCACGCCGTACTCGACGAAGGACAGCGGCATCGGCGTTGTCAGGTTCGCCCTGATCTGCGCCGCCGCGGTCGGCACCCGATCCAGGAACTTCGTCAACGCGGCCATTCGCGTCGCGGCGGGCGCATAGTTGCGCGCGACATAGACATTGGGGTCCAGCCCGCCGCCGACATAATAGGCCGGGTTGGTGTGCGGCTGGTCGGCGTCGGTCAGCCAGAACAGCTTGCCCGTCGCCACCTGCACCAGATAGTCCCGCTCGAACGCATCGCGCCCGGTCAGTCCGGTCATGGCCCTGGCACGCGCCACCGCGTCGCGCAGGAACGACGCCTGCGCCCGCAGCCCGGCGGCGCTCCAGTCGGGCAGCCCGCCATCGAAATCATGCCGGCCCTGCTAGACCGCGTTGGATGGGTCCAGCCGGAACCCGCCCTCGCCGCCCCCGTCGCGGAACGTCGCCCAGCCGGTCGTGGGGGCACCGCCGGGCGACGGTGACGCGGCACCCGACAACGGCAGGGCGGCAAGCGCCAGCGCGGCAGCGAAAGCTTTCATCCGGACTCTCCTCATCGCGGCCGGTGTGACGCACCCGGCCGGGGAACGCCAGCGCGCCGGCACCGTTCTCCCCACTGATCCAAAGCAAAGGCGAGTATTCCCATGTCCTACGTCAAAACCCGCGACGGCACCGACCTTTATGTCAAGGACTGGGGCCAGGGCCGGCCCGTGATCCTGACCCATGGCTGGCCGCTCAACGCGGATATGTGGGACGCGCAGGGGATGGCGCTGGCCGAGGCGGGCTTTCGCGCGATCGCGTACGACCGCCGCGGCTTCGGGCGCTCGGGCCAGCCCTGGGACGGCTATGACTATGACACGCTCGCTGACGACCTGCACGACGTCATGGCGGCGGCGGGCGCGGAGAGCGACGCGACGATCGTCGGCTTCTCGATGGGCGGCGGCGAGGTCGCGCGTTACATGAGCCGCCACGACGGCAAGGGCGTGATCGCCGCCGGCCTGATCTCGTCGGTCGTGCCGTTCCTGCTCAGGACCGATGACAATCCCGACGGCGTGCCCCAGGCGACGTTCGACGGCATGAAGGACGGCATCCGCAAGGATCGCGAGGACTTCTTCCGCAACACCTTCATGCCCGGCTTCTTCGGCGTCGGCTATGTCACCAGCCCGGTCAGCGACGCGGTCGTCCACGGCGCCACGCGCATCGCGATGATGGCGAGCCTCAAGGCGACGCTGGCCTGCGTCGATGCGTTCGGCCGCACCGATTTCCGCCCCGACCTTCCCGCGTTCCGCGTGCCGACGCTGATCATCCACGGCACGGGCGACAAGACCGTGCCGATCAAGCCCTCGGGCGAGGCCGCGGCCAAAGGCATCGCGGGATCGCAGCTGGTCGAGTATGACGGCGCGCCACACGGCCTGAACGTGACGGAGAGCGACCGGCTGACGCGGGATTTGCTGACGTTCCTGGGCCGTTAGCCCAATTTGCCC
>CAXTWJ010000127.1:0-7623 GCA_964247925.1 uncultured Sphingomonas sp. | reverse complement strand
ATATAGCCCAGTCCCGCCATCCGCTCCGCCAGCGCCTCCGGCTCCGCGGCCGATCCCTCCCAGCCCCGCTCCCTGATCTTGCGGCGGAGATAGTCGGCCAGCTTGCCGCGCGTCGTCGCGAACCGCTCCACATAGCGCAGCGCCAGCCGCTCCAGCGCGGCGCTGTCCAGCGGGGGAGCCACGGACTTCTGAGGGCTTCGGCGGTCGGATCGCATCGGCCTTGATTGTGCCATACTGACTGGGGAAAGCGATACGGTGCGCGGGTTCGCGCGCACGCATGTTCAAGGACCGCGTATGGCGACCGACCCCCGACAGGCCGACATCGCCGGGCTCCAGCCCACGCCGACGCTCGATCCCCTGCCGCGCCGCTACGCCGACTTCGCGACCCTGGGGGAAGCGCTCGACTATGCCGCCGGCGGGTCACGCGGACTCAATTTCCACGACGCCCGCGGCCAGCTGACCCGGGCTTATCCTTATGCCGAGCTGCGCGCCGACGCGCTGCTGGCCGCCCGCCGCCTTCTCGCCGCGGGCGTGAAGCCGGAAGACCGGGTCGCGCTGGTCGCGGAGACCGGGCCGGAGTTCGCGGCGCGGTTCTTCGGCGCGGTCTACGCCGGCGCTTGGCCCGTGCCGCTGCCGCTGCCCACCTCGTTCGGCGGGCGGGACAGCTATATCGACCAGCTCCGGGTACAGCTCGACAGCTGCGACCCCGCGCTGCTGATCTATCCCCCCGAGCTCGGCGACATGGCGCGCACCGCCGCCGAACAGGCCGGGACGAAGGGCGTGGACTGGGTCGAGTTCGCGACCAGCTCCGCCGCGGACGCTCCCCTGCCCAGGGCCGATGGCGACGCGATCGCCTATCTCCAATATTCCAGCGGCTCCACGCGGTTCCCGCATGGCGTCGCGATCACGCACCGCGCGCTGCTCAACAACCTCGCCGCGCACAGTCACGGGATGAAGATCGACGGCACCGATCGCTGCATCTCCTGGCTGCCCTGGTACCATGACATGGGACTGGTCGGCTGCCTCCTGTCGCCGGTAGCGAACCAGGTCTCGACCGATTACCTGAAGACCGAGGACTTCGCCCGGCGCCCGCTCGCCTGGCTCGACCTGATCAGCCGGCACGATGGCACGGCGCTCTCCTATTCCCCCACGTTCGGCTATGACATCTGCGCTCGCCGCATCGGCAGCCAGACGCCGGTCAGCGAGCGGTTCGACCTGTCGCGCTGGCGTGTCGCGGGCAATGGCGCCGACATGATCCGCCCCGACGTGATGCAGGCGTTCGTGGATGCCTTCGCGCCCGCCGGGTTCCGGGCGTCCGCGTTCCTGCCCTCCTATGGCCTCGCCGAGGCCACGCTCGCGGTCTCGCTGATGCCGCCGGGCGAGGGTATCCGCGTCGAGCTGGTGGAGGAAACGCAGCTGTCGGGCGGCGGCGCGCTGGGCGCGAATGACGGCCCTCGCCCGCAACGCTTCCGCGCCATCGTCAACTGCGGCAGGCCTGTCCGCGACATGACCGTCGAGATTCGGGAGGAGGACGGCACGCCACTGCCCGACGGCGCGATCGGCAAGGTCTGGTGCAGGGGTCCATCCGTCATGGTCGGCTATTTCCGTGACGAGGCCGCGACGGCCGCGTGCATGACGCCCGACCCTGCCGGAGCAGGCACATGGCTCGATACCGGCGACATGGGCTATCTGTCGGACGGCTACATCTATATCGTCGGCCGCGCCAAGGACATGATCATCGTCAACGGGCGCAACCACTGGCCCCAGGACATCGAATGGGCGGTGGAGCAGCTGCCCGGCTTCAAGGCCGGCGACATCGCCGCTTTCGCGATCACCACGCCCGGTGGCGAGGAAACACCGGCCGTGCTGGTCCAGTGCCGCTCGTCCGATCCGGCCGAGCGACAGAAATTGCATGACGCGATCCGCGAGCGCGTGCGCGCGGTCACCGGCATGAACTGCGTGATCGAGCTGATTCCGCCCAAGACGCTGCCCCGCACCAGCTCGGGCAAGCTCAGCCGGGCCAAGGCGCGCAACCTCTATCTGGCGGGCGAGATAAAGCCCTACGCGATCGCCGCTTGATCAACAATTGTTCGGTCGGGCAGACCTGACGGAAACCATCCGATAACTTCCCGCCGGTAGAGCGGCAGGGTGCAACAGGATGATCCCGCGCCCGCCGGCCTGACCGGCTTCGATCTCCGGACGCTGCTGGGGCTGAAGGACGGCGCGGACCCGGCCGAATGGGGTCGCATCCGCGCGACCCAGCTGCATGCCGGACGCGAACTGATGCTGTTCATGCTCGCCGCCAACCTGCTCGGCGCGGTCGCGGTCGTGCTGCTGGTCGCGCACGCGGTCGCCTGGGTGCAGCTCGGCCTGTGGTCGGTCGCCACGGGCGCGGTCGCCACCGCCGTCACCGTCCGGCGCCTGGCCTCGCATCACCGCGAGGACGGTTACGCTCGCCTTCAGGACCTGCGCGGCACGGTCTGGGGCGGGCTGGCGCTCGGCGCCGCCTGGGCCGTGGTGCCGCTGCTCTTCTGCCCCCAGGTGGCGGCCGGCGCCACCGCCGGGCTGGGGCTGATCCTGGCGGTGCTGATGAGCGCGGCCGCGCTCGCCATGGCGCCGCTGGCGCTCGCCACGCTGGCGTTCATCGCGCTGATCGGCGTCGGCACCGCCGTCTCGTTGCTGCTCCACCACACGCTCGCGGCCGCGGGGGGCGTGACGCTGTTCACCGTTATCATGGTGCTTGTCTGCGTCGGCCGCGCGCGCGCGCTGGTGCTGATCCGCGCGGGCGAGCTCGCGCTGGCCGAGCGCAACGAGACGGTCAGCCTGCTGCTGCGCGAGTTCGAGGACTCGGGCGCCGACTGGCTGTGGGAGACCGACGCCGCGCGCCGGGTCGTGAAGGCATCGCCTCGCTTCGCCTTCGCCTGCGGGCTCGACCCCGTCTCGATCAACGGCCTGCCCTTCCTGCAGGTGCTCGCCGGACCGACCTGGGAGACGGGCGATTTCGCCAACGCGCTCCGCGTGGTGGCGGAAAAGATGAAGGCGCGCGAGAGCTTCCGCGACCTGCGCCTGCCCGTTCAGATCGGCGGCGAGGAACGCTGGTGGGAGCTCAGCGCCTCGCCGCGCCACGACGACCGCGGCGCCTTTGTCGGGTTTCGCGGGGTCGGCTCCGATGTCACCGAGCAGCGGGCGTCCGCCGACAAGATTAACCGCATGGCGCGCTTCGACACGCTGACCGGCCTGCCCAACCGCCTGCAGATCAATGAAACGCTGGTTCGCGCGATGGCGGAGGCCGAGAAGTGGGGCAAGCGCTGCGCGTTCATGATGATCGACCTCGACCGGTTCAAGGCGGTCAACGACACGCTCGGCCACCCGGTCGGTGATCGGCTGCTCGGGCGCGTGTCGGAGCGGCTGGGCCAGCTGATGACCGCCAACGAGCTGTGCGGGCGGCTGGGCGGTGACGAGTTCGCGGTGGTGGTGCGCGACGCCAGCGACACGGCCGGGGTGGAGAAGCTGGCCAAGGCGATCATCGAGACGCTGTCCCGCCCCTATGAGGTGGATCAGCACACGCTTTACATCGGCGCCTCGGTCGGCTTGGCGACGGGGCCGCGGGACGGGCGGACGGCGGAGATGCTGATCCGCTCCGCGGACCTTGCGCTATATCGCGCCAAGGACGCCGGGCGCGGCGTGTTTCAGTCCTATGAGCCCGCGCTGCACGTCCAGGCGGAGGAGCGCCGCGTGCTGGAGATGGCACTGCGTCAGGCACTCAAGAATGAGGAGATGCACCTCCACTATCAGCCGGTGGTCGATGCGGGCACCGGCCGCCTGACCGGTTTCGAGGCGCTGCTGCGCTGGCAGTCGCCGCAGTTCGGCAGCGTCAGCCCGGCCAAGTTCGTGCCGCTGGCCGAGGAAGCGCGGCTGATCGGCCCGATCGGCGAATGGGTGCTGCGCACCGCCTGCGCCGAAGCCGCGCGCTGGCCCGGCGGCATCCGCATCGCGGTCAACGTCTCGGCCGAACAGCTGCAGCAGCCGGCCTTCGTCGCCACGGTCACGTCCGCGCTCGCCAACAGCGGTCTTGCCGCCGATCGGCTGGAGCTGGAGGTGACGGAAAGCGTCTTCATGCACGAGGAGCTGGGCGCGACCAAGGTGCTCGACCGCGTGCTGGACCTGGGCGTCAAGCTCAGCCTCGACGACTTCGGCACGGGCTATTCATCGCTCGGCTACCTGTCGCGCACGCGCTTCTCGTCGATCAAGATCGACCGGAGCTTCGTCAAGGCTGCGTCCAAGGGTGGCCGCGAGGCCATCGCCATCATCCGCGCCGTGGTGGCGCTGGCGAGGAGTCTCGGCATGGCGACCACGGCCGAAGGCGTGGAGACCGAAGCCGAACACCGCATGGTTCAGGAGTTCGGCTGCTCCAAGGTCCAGGGCTTCTACTTCGGCCGGCCCTTGCCCGTGGAGGAAGCGCGCACCATCGCGATGCGCGAGGCGGGTGAACGCAACGCCGCCTAGACGCGAGCTTACCACGCGCCGGGCCTTGGGGGCACTCAGCCCTTCAGCGGATCATGCCCCCAGTTCATCAGCGAATAGCGCCAACGGCTATGCTCCTTGTCCTCGGCCGGTCCGCCCTGCGCCAGGTGCCGATGAACATAGCCCACCACCTTCTGCATGTGCGCGTAGTCGTCGTCGGACAGGTCGGCCGTCTTCTTGCGCGTGATCTCGACGATGCGCTGACCTTCCCTGTGCCCGACGCTCTCGCCCTCGCCATGACCATCCGGCCCCTTCCAGCCGACCGCCCGCGACTCCGCCGTCGCCAGCCACTTTTCCAGCGCGGCGGGCGTCATGTTCACCGCATCATGGAAAGCCCGGGCGATCTGGTGGTGGTCGTCGGCCATTGTCTTCTCTCCTGCTCGGCAGAGGCAACGGCGCACACGGGTCAGGGTTGCGAGGTGATCAGATGTGCAGCGCCCGACCGTAGGCGCCCAGCACGCTCTCGTGCATCATCTCGCTCAGCGTCGGATGCGCGAAGACCGTCTCGGTCAGCTCCGCCTCCGTGCTCTCCAGCTGACGCGCGACGACATAGCCCTGGATGAGCTCGGTCACCTCCGCGCCCACCATGTGCGCGCCGAGCAGCTCGCCGGTGCCGGCGTCGAACACCGTCTTCACGAACCCGTCCGCCTCGCCCAGCGCGATCGCCTTGCCGTTGCCGATGAAGGGGAACTTGCCGACCTTGACCTCGCGCCCCGCCTCGCGCGCCTTGGCCTCGGTGAAGCCGACCGACGCCACCTGCGGGCGCGAATAGGTGCAGCCCGGAATGTTCCACGTTGCGAACGGATGCGGGTCGTGGCCCGCGATCTTCTCGACGCAAACCACCCCCTCATGGCTCGCCTTGTGCGCCAGCCAGGGCGCGCCCGTGACGTCGCCAATCGCGTACACGCCCTCGACATTGGTACGCCCGAAGCCATCGACCTTGATGTGCCCGCGCTCGGTCTCCACGCCCAGCTGCTCCAGCCCGATCCCTTCGGTATTGGGCACGATGCCGATCGCGACAACCGCGTGGCTGAAGCGATGCTCGGCGACGGTGCCGTCCTTCCCCTTGATCTTGGCAACGACGCCGTCCTTGCCCGTCGCCAGCCCCTCGATCCCGGCGCCGGTCAGGATGGTGATCCCGTCCTTCGCCAGCCGCTTTTCCATGAAGGCGGAGACCTCCTCGTCCTCGACCGGCAGGATGCGCGGCAGCATCTCGACGATCGTCACCTTCGCGCCCATGTCGTTGTAGAAGCTCGCGAACTCGACCCCGATCGCGCCGGAGCCGATCACCAGCAGCTCCGTCGGCATGGCGGGGGGCACCATCGCGTGCCGATAGGTCCAGATCCGCTCGCCATCCGCCTTGGCGAACGGCAGCTCGCGCGCGCGCGCGCCGGTGGCGATCAGAATGTGCTTGGCCGTCAGTTCCTGGCTCTTGTCGCCCTGCGTGACCGTCAGCTTGCCCTTGCCCGTCAGCGCGCCCACGCCCTCGAACACCTGCACCTTGTTCTTCTTCATCAGCCCTTTGACGCCGGCATTGAGCTGCCCGGCCACCTTGCGGCTGCGCTGCACGATCGCGTCCAAGTCGAACCCGACCTTCTCCGCCTTCAGCCCATAGTCGGCCGCGTGCGTCATGTAATGATAGACCTCGCTGGTCCGCAGCAAGGCCTTGGTCGGGATGCACCCCCAGTTCAGGCAAATGCCCCCCAGCCGCTCGCGCTCGACGATCGCGACCTTGAGGCCCAGCTGCGATGCCCGGATCGCGGCCACATAGCCGCCCGGGCCGGAGCCCAGGATTATAAGGTCGAAGGTGTCAGGCATTCAGCCACTCCCGGGCCGCAGCCCATTGATGTTCGGCATAACCGGCGTCCTTGGCACGGACGTCAGCGTCATCCAGCACATGGTGCACGGTTGGCGAGACATCAAAGGTCACGGACCAGCGACGGTCACCCCAGGTTCGGGACGCAAGCAGCAACCATCTATTTTCCAACGACCGCGGTGACCTGCCCGATTGTTCTAGCGCCAGCATTCTCTTGAATTGACGACGCCACCAGTCATCCCGATCGCTTGCCGTCACGCGGCCATCCCCGGCACGCGCCGCGGCTGGCGATCCTCGCCGATCGCGACGAAGACGAAGCGCGCTTGGGTGACGCGATACGCCTCGTCATTATGCCGCCCCCGCCGCCACGCCTCGACGTCGATGGTCATGGACGTGGTGCCGGTCGCCTCCAGTCGCGCGTACACCGACAGCTCGTCCCCGACGATCACCGGCCGATGAAACGTCATCCCCTCCACCGCGACGGTGACGGCACGCCCGCCGCAATGGCGCGAGGCGACCGAGCCCGCGGCCGAGTCCATCCACCCCATCAGCCAGCCGCCGAAAATGTCGCCATAGGGGTTGGCGTCCGCCGGCATCGCCGTGACCCGGATCGTCGGCGCGCTGGCGGGCGGGTGCTCGATCGTCAAGCGAGCAGCCCCAGCGGCCGCTCCACCAGCCGCTTGAACGCGCGCATGAACGCGGCACCATCGGCGCCGTCGATCGCGCGGTGGTCGAAGCTGCCGGTCGCGCTCATGACGGTGGCGACCGTCAGCTGCCCGTCCTTGACCCAGGGCCGCTGCTCGCCCGCGCCGACCGCCAGGATCATGCCCTGCGGCGGGTTGATGACGGCATCGAACTGCTTGATCCCGTACATCCCCATGTTGCTGATCGAGGCGGTGCCGCCCTGATACTGTTCGGGCTTGAGCTTGTTGTCGCGGGCGAGCGTGGCCAGCTCCTTGATCTCGGTCGCGATACGGCTGATCGACTTGGTATCCGCTTCGGTCACGACGGGCGTGATCAGGCCGGTGGGCGTCGACACCGCGACCGAGATATCGGCGCGCTTGAAGCTGATCATCTGATCGGGCGTGAACATCACATTGCACGCCGGCACTTCGATCAGCGCGAGCGCCAGCGCCTTCACCAGCAGGTCGTTGACGGACAGCTTGACCCCGCGCGCCTCGAGCGACGCGTTGAGCTCGCCACGCAGCTTGAGCAAGGCGTCCAGCTCGACGTCCACGGTCAGATAAATGTGCGGCACCTGCTGCTTGGATTCGGTCAGGCGG
>CAXTWJ010000126.1:0-7685 GCA_964247925.1 uncultured Sphingomonas sp. | reverse complement strand
ACGCCGTTGCCGATGCCGCGGCTGGTGATCTGCTCGCCCAGCCACATCAGGAACATGGTGCCGCCGATCAGCGATACGACCGCGGCGACGCGGAACAGGTAACCCGGCTCGACCACCGCCTGCACGCCCTGGTTGGCGCCGATCGTCTCCAGCCCCACGGCGATGAAATAGCCCTGGATCGCGGTCAGCAGCACCGTGCCGTAACGGGTATACTGGTTCAGCTTCTTGCGCCCGCTCTCGCCTTCCTTCTTGATCGCGGCGAGCTGCGGCGACAGCGAGGTCGCGAGCTGCACGACGATGGACGCGGTGATGTAGGGCATGACGCCCAGCGCGATCAGGCTCATCCGCTTGAGCGAGCCGCCCGAGAAGGTGTTGAAGAAGTCGAGCACGCCGCCGTTCGTCTTCTGGCTCAACAGCCCCAGCGCGGTCGGGTCGATCCCCGGCAGCGGCACATAGGACAGCAGGCGGAACACGATCAGCACGCCGACCGTGAACCACAGCCGCTTCTTGAGGTCGGTCGCCTGGGCGAACTTGCCCAGGCTGATGCCCTGGGCCATCTGGTCGGCTGCGGATGCCATGATGATGTCTGGTCCTGGATACGGGCGGCGCGAGAGCCGGTGCCGCCAACATATAGGCGAGCGTCGCGCCTTGTCTAACCCGTCCCCTTCCCGCTTGGGGAAGGGCTTCTTCTTCTCCCCTCCCGCAAGCGGGAGGGGAGTGGCGCGTCACGCCTTGAACGAGGCCTTGTGCGCCTGGCGCTCCTTGTACTTCACGCCCTTCTTGGCCGCGGCCTTCTCCGCCGCCGGCACCACGACCGGCACCTCGATCGCGCCGCCGGCCGCTTCCACCGCCTCGCGCGCGCCCTTGGAGACGCCCGCGACCAGGAAGGACAGCTTGGACGAGATCGCGCCCTTGCCCAGCAGCCGCACGCCATCGCTGCCGCCGCGCGCCAAGCCCGCCGCCTTCAGCGCGGCATGGTCGATCGTGCCGTCGGCGCTCAGCGTGCCCGCGTCCACCGCCTTCTGGATCGCGCCCAGGTTCACCTCGGCATAGTCCTTGGCGAAGATGTTGTTGAAGCCGCGCTTGGGCAGCCGCATGTGGAGCGGCATCTGACCGCCCTCGAAGCCGGCGATGGACACGCCTTCGCGGCTCTTCTGGCCTTTCTGGCCCCGCCCGCCGGTCTTGCCCTTGCCGGAGCCGATGCCGCGCCCGACGCGCATCTTGCCCTTGCGGGCGCCGTCATTGTCGCGGAGTTCGTTCAGTTTCATGTGATGCACTCGCTTTCGCTGTGGTCGCGCGGTTGTTGGGAAGCGGCGGCGCATAGCGGGGAGCACTCGCCTTGTCACCCTTTTCCGGTCGCCCATCCATTCATCAGCGAACCCCCCGACCGGCGCATGCACGGTGCGCGGCGTCGGACGTACCGGCTATGCTGCATTGCAGTTCGGCATTAGGAGCGGTCGCGGGGTTAAGTCGGGGGCGCACGATGACCGATCTGTTCGTATCGTATAAATCGGAGGACCGCGCGCGGGTCGCGCCGCTGGTCGCGGCGCTGGAGGCGGACGGCGTCGGCGTGTGGTGGGACGCGCATATCGGCGGCGGCTCGGCATGGCGCGACACGATCGAGAGCGAGCTCAACGCCGCGCGGGGCGTGCTGGTCGTGTGGAGCGAACGCTCGACCGGGCTGGGGGGCAGTTTCGTCCGCGACGAGGCGACGCGGTCGCTCCGGCGCGGCGCCTACCTGCCCGTCCGCATCGATCCGGTCGAGCCGCCGCTTGGCTTCGGCGAAACACAGGCCTTGTCGCTGATCGGGTGGAAGGGCGACCGTGGCGACCCGCAATACCAGGCGCTGCTGGCGACGGTGCGGGCGGTGATCGCCGGCACGCCGCGCCCGATCCCGCCGGCCTATCAGCCCAAACGCGGTATCGACCGGCGGCTGGCCATTGGCGGCGGCGCGGCGGCCGTGGCCGTGGCGGGGGCCGGCGGCTGGTGGGCGCTGCACAGGGGCGGCGCGCCGGGCGACAGCGTCGCGGTGCTGCCGTTCGACAATCTCAGCGGCGATCCGGCGCAGGCCTATTTCTCCGACGGTATCGCCGAGGAGCTGCGCGACGCCTTGACCCGAATCGCCGGGCTGAAGGTCGCGGGCCGCAGCTCGTCCGAGCTGATGCGCGATGCCGACGGCCCGACCGCGGCGGCCAAGCTGGGGGTGGCCAACATCCTGAGCGGCACCGTCCGCCGCGGCGCCGGCCTGATTCGGATCAACGCCGAGCTGGTCGACGGCGTCAGCGGCCTGACCCGCTGGTCGCAGGCCTACGACCGGCCGATCGGCGATGCGCTGGCGATCCAGAGCGGCATCGCGGAGAGCGTCGCCGGCGCGCTCAGCATCGCGCTCGGCAAGGCGCAGAAGGTGCTGCTGACCGTCGGCGGGACGAGCAACCCGGCGGCGCAGGACGCCTATCTGCGGGGGGTTGAGCTTGGTCGGAAGAACAAGATCGAGGCGGCGCTCAAGGAATATGACGCGGCGATCTCCGCCGATCCCGGTTTCGCCAAGCCTTATGCCGGCAGGGCGGGAAACCGCGCCGGCCTCGCCGGGTCAATTCTGGGTGGCGGCGCGCTTCGCGCCGCACTGGCCAGCGCCGAAGCCGACGCGCGCAGGGCGATCGCGCTCGCGCCGGGATGGGCCCCGGCCTATGCGGCGCTGGGCCTCGTCCTTCAGCAACGCCTCGATCTGCGCGGCGCCCGTGAGGCTAATGACGCGGCCTACAAGGCTTCGCCAGGCGACGCGCTGGTGCTGCGCAAGATGGGCGATTTCCTCGCCGTCTTAGGGGATGACCGGGCGATCGACTTCTACCGGCGCTCGGAGGCGCTCGACCCGCTGCGGCTCACGAACGCGATCAGCCGGGCGGGGATGCAGTTGCGCCTGGGGCGTTTCGACGACGCGATCGCCTCGGCGCGGGCCGGTCTTGCTCGCTTTCCCAACAACTCACAGGTGCTCGGGACTCTGACGCAGGCGCTGCTGGCCAAGGGGCAGCCCGGAGAAGCGTTGAAGGCCGCAGCACTGGCGCCGGTGGATGACCCCTACCGGCTGGTCATCGAAGCCGCCGCCAAGGCCGCGACCGATCGCGCCGCCGCCGATCGCGCGCTGGCCACCCTCGTCGAGAAATACGGTTACAATGCGCAGTACCAGATCGCGGAGGTCCATGCCTGGCGCCGGGAGTCCGACCTCGCCTTCGCCGCGATCGCGCGCGCCTGGGACGGACTCGATCCGGGGCTGCTCGACTTCAAGACCGACCCGCTGCTCGCGCCCATCCGCCCCGACCCGCGCTTCGGCGAGTGGCTGCGCAAGATCGACTTTCCCTGAGCGTAAGGGCGAGCGAGCAAGCGAGCAAGCTCCAGCCCTCGATGCTGACATGACAAGGGGCGCCGCGGTCTCCCGCAGCGCCCCTCATCGCCTCCTCGAGGGCAGGATGGGCTTCAGCCCTCCACCACCTCGACCATATGCTGCACCTTGCGGATCATGCCGCGCACCTCGGGGCTGTCCGTCAGCTCGCTCACCCGGTGCATCTTGTTCAGCCCCAGGCCGATCAGCGTCGCGCGCTGGTCGGACGTGCGGCGGATGGGGGAACCCGTCTGCTTGATCTTGATCGTCGCCATGTCGTTCACTCCGTGACCATCACGGCGTCGGGCGCGGCGGGCTCCGCCCCCGTGCCGGCGCCTCGGCCGAGCAGGTCGGCGATCTTCTTGCCGCGCCGCTGCGCCACCGCCTTGGGGCTGGTCTGGTCGCCCAGCGCCTGGAAGGTCGCGCGGATCATGTTGTAGGGGTTGGACGTCCCCACCGACTTGGTCACCACGTCCGCCACGCCCAGCGATTCGAAGATCGCGCGCATCGGCCCGCCGGCGATGATGCCCGTGCCCTGCGGCGCCGCGCGCAGCGTCACGCGGCCGGCACCGAAATGGCCGTTGGCGTCGTGATGCAGCGTCCGGCCCTCGCGCAGCGGCACGCGGATCATCGCGCGCTTGGCCGCGGCGGTGCCCTTGGAGATCGCCTCGGGCACCTCGCGCGCCTTGCCATGGCCGAAGCCGACCCGGCCCTTGCCGTCGCCGACCACGACCAGCGCCGCGAAGCCGAAGCGCTTGCCGCCCTTCACCGTCTTGCTCACGCGGTTGATGTGGACCAGCTTCTCGATCAGCTCCTCGCCGCCATCGTCGGTGCCGCCACGGCCGCCGCGATTGTCGCGCCCGCCACGGTTGCCGCCGGGGCCACCGCGATTGCCGCCGGGGCCGCCACGGCCACGGCCACCGCCGCCACCGCCGGGACCACCACGACCGCGACCGCCGCCCTGGTAGCCGCCGCCACCGCCACCCTGATAACCGCCACCGGACTGACCGCCGGTGTTAGCGCCGGCATCACCGGCGGGAGCCTCGACCGCGGCGGGGTTGCCGGGCTGGGACTGGATATCGTTGGTATCGGCCATTCTTCAGAACTCCAGACCGGCTTCGCGCGCGGCTTCGGCGAGCGCCTTGACGCGCCCGTGGAACAGGAAACCGCCGCGGTCGAACACGACGGCGGTCACGCCCGCGGCCTTGGCCGCCTCGGCGACGCGCCGGCCCACGGCGGTGGCGGCGGCGACGTTGGCGGTGCCGCCCTCATGCCCGACCAGCGTGGAGGCGCTGGCCAGCGTGCGGCCGGCCTCGTCGTCGATCACTTGGGCATAGATGTGCTTGCCCGAGCGATGCACGGACAGGCGCGGGCGGGTGCCGGCGCGCGCGCGCAGCGCGGTGCGGTTACGGCGGCGCCGCTTCTCGAAGAGGGACAGTCCCTTGGTCATCACTTCTTCTTCCCTTCCTTGCGGAAGATGAACTCGCCGTCATACTTGATGCCCTTGCCCTTGTAGGGCTCGGGCTTGCGCCAGCGGCGGATCTCCGCGGCCAGCTGGCCGACCTTCTGCTTGTCCGCGCCGCTGATCTCGACGGTGGTGGCGTCCGGCGTCTTCACCTCCAGGCCTTCCGGCACGTCGATGTTGACGTCGTGGCTGTAGCCGAGCTGCAGCTTCAGATTGCGGCCCTGCGCGGCGGCGCGATAGCCGACGCCCGTGATGACCAGCTTCTTGGAGAAGCCCTCCGTCACCCCCGTCACCAGGTTCTGCACCAGCGTGCGCTGCATCCCCCAAAAGGCGCGCGCCTGCTTGGTCTCGTTGGCGGGCTGCACCGAAATGCTGCCATCCTCGACCGCGTAGCTGATCTCGTCGCGCATCGCGAGGCTCAGCGTCCCCTTGGGGCCTTTCACGCTCAGGACCTTGTCCGCGATGCTCGCGGTGACGCCGGCCGGGACCGGGACCGCCTTCTTGCCGATGCGACTCATCAGAACACCTCCGCCAGCACTTCGCCACCGACATTCTGCTCGCGCGCCTCGGCGTCCGAGAGCACGCCGCGTGGCGTGGAGACGATGGTGATGCCCAGGCCGTTCATCACGCGCGGCAGCTCGGTGGAGCCGCTATAGACGCGCCGGCCGGGCTTGGAGACGCGCGCGACGTGCTTGATCGCGGGCTGCCCCTCGAAATACTTCAGCTCGATGCGCACGCCCTTGGCGGGGCCCATCTCTTCCTCGGAATAGCCGCGGATATAGCCCTCGCGCTGGAGCACGTCGAGCACGCGGACGCGCAGCTTGCTGGCGGGCGACAGGACGGAGTCCTTGCGCGCGCGCTGGCCGTTGCGGATGCGGGTGAGCAGGTCACCCAGGGGATCGGTCACTGCCATCGGATTATCCTTACCAGCTCGACTTGGTGACGCCGGGGATCAGGCCCTTGTTGGCGAGATCACGCAGCATCACGCGGGCAAGCCCGAACTTGCGGTAATAGGCGCGCGGGCGCCCGGTCAGCGCGCAGCGGTTGCGGATGCGCGTCGGGTTCGCGTTGCGCGGCAGCTCCGCCATCTTCAGCCGCGCCATCAGGCGCTCGCCGTCGTCGGCGGCCGTGTCGTTCGCGACCGCCTTCAGCTTCGCGTATTTCGGCGCATACTGCTTCACCAGCTTCTTGCGCCGCTCGTTCTTGTTCACGGAACTCAGTTTCGCCATGGACTTAAGCTCTCTATCCGAGCCCCGACGGGGCTTGCTCTTCTTAGCCCTGTCCCGCCTGCGGGAGAGGGTTGGGTGAGGGTCTTCTTAATTCACGCGGCCTGCTTGACCTCGGCCTCGTCCTCGCGCGGGAACGGGAAGCCGAACAGGCGCAGCAGCTCGCGCGCCTCGTCGTCCGTCTTCGCCGTCGTGGTCACGATCACATCTAGCCCACGCACCTTGTCGATGCGGTCATAGTTGATCTCGGGAAACACGATCTGCTCCTTGATGCCACAGGCATAGTTGCCGCGGCCGTCGAAGCTCTTGGGGTTCAGCCCGCGGAAATCGCGCACGCGCGGCAGCGCGATCGTGATGAAGCGGTCCAGGAACTCGTACATCCGCTCGCGGCGCAGCGTCACCTTGACGCCGATCGGCATTCCCTCGCGCAGCTTGAACTGCGCGATCGACTTCTTGGCCTTGGTGATCACCGGCTTCTGGCCCGCGATCAGCTCCATCTCGGACGCGGCCTGATCGACCTTCTTCTTGTCCTGCGTCGCCTCGCCGACACCCATGTTCAGCACGATCTTCTCGAGCCGGGGCACCTCGTTGACGTTCTGATAGCCGAACTTCTCGGTCATGGCCTTGGCGATGGTCGCCTCGTACATGGCCTTCATCCGGGGCGTGTAATCAGCCATCGATCTTGCTCCCCGTCTTCACGGCCACGCGGACCTTCTTGCCGTCCTGCACCTCGTAGCGGACGCGCGTCGGCTTGCCGTCCACCACGTGCGCCACCTTGCTGACGTGCAGCGGCGCCTCGAACTTCTGCAGCCCGCCCTGGGGATCGCCCTGGCTCGGCTTGGTGTGGCGCGTGGCGATGTTGACGCCGCCGACGATCACCTTGGAGTCCTTCGGCATCGCCTGGGTGACGGTGCCCGTCTTGCCCCTGTCCTTGCCGGACAGGACGATGACCTGGTCGCCCTTCTTGATACGCATCTTCTGCTTCGCTGGGGTCTGGGCGGTGCTCATCACAGCACCTCCGGCGCGAGGCTGATGATCTTCATGTGCTTCTTGCCGCGCAGCTCGCGAACGACCGGGCCGAAGATACGGGTGCCGATCGGCTCCTCGTTCTTGTTGACCAGCACCGCGGCATTGGAATCGAACCGGATGGTCGATCCGTCCGGACGGTGGATGTCCTTCTTGGTGCGCACGATCACGGCACGATGGACGTCGCCCTTCTTCACACGGCCACGGGGTTGCGCTTCCTTGATGCTCACGACGATGATGTCGCCGACGCCGGCTACCCGACGCTTCGACCCACCGAGCACCTTGATGCACTGCACCCGCTTCGCGCCGCTGTTGTCAGCGACGTCGAGATTGGACTGCATCTGGATCATCGATCCGCTTCCTTCTCATCTATGGCCCCGATCCCGACCGGGTGCCGCCTTGATTCCGTCGTCGTGGGGGGGGGGCCCCCCCCCCCCCCCCCCCCCCACAACCCCCCCCCCCCCCCCCCCCCCCCCCCCCCGGGCCCCCCCCCCCCCCCCCCCCCCCCCCCGCCCCCGGGCCCAGGAACCATTCATGACGACCATCCTGCTCATCAATCCGAACACCTCCGCGCGCTCCACCGACATGATGG
>CAXTWJ010000125.1:0-7685 GCA_964247925.1 uncultured Sphingomonas sp. | reverse complement strand
CGTGGAGGTATCGGAAGTGCGAATGCAGACATGAGTAGCGATAAAGAGGGTGAGATGCCCTCTCGCCGAAAGACCAAGGGTTCCTGCGCAAGGCTAATCCGCGCAGGGTGAGCCGGCCCCTAAGACGAGCCCGAAGGGGGTAGTCGATGGGAACCACGTTAATATTCGTGGGCCTGGTGGTGTGTGACGGATCTCGTGAGTTGTTCATCCTTAACGGATTGGATGGGCTTCGAAGCGGTCCCAGGAAATAGCCCCACCGTATAGACCGTACCCGAAACCGACACAGGTGGTCAGGTAGAGTATACCAAGGCGCTTGAGAGAAGTGTCCTGAAGGAACTCGGCAAATTGCCTCCGTACCTTCGGAAGAAGGAGGCCCCACATTGGCGCAAGCTTTTGTGGGGGGCACAGGCCAGGGGGTAGCGACTGTTTAGCAAAAACACAGGGCTCTGCTAAGTCGGCTTCAAGACGACGTATAGGGTCTGACGCCTGCCCGGTGCCGGAAGGTTAAGTGGAGGGGTGCAAGCTCCGAAATGAAGCCCCGGTAAACGGCGGCCGTAACTATAACGGTCCTAAGGTAGCGAAATTCCTTGTCGGGTAAGTTCCGACCTGCACGAATGGCGTAACGACTTCCCCACTGTCTCCAGCACATGCTCAGCGAAATTGAATTCTCCGTGAAGATGCGGAGTACCCGCGGTTAGACGGAAAGACCCCGTGCACCTTTACTGCAGCTTCAGAGTGGCATTAGGAAGGAACTGTGTAGCATAGGTGGGAGGCTTTGAAGCATCGGCGCCAGCTGATGTGGAGCCATAGGTGAAATACCACCCTGTTGTTTTCTGATGTCTAACCTCGATCCCTGAAGCGGGATCAGGGACCCTCTGTGGCGGGTAGTTTGACTGGGGCGGTCGCCTCCTAAAGAGTAACGGAGGCGCGCGAAGGTTGGCTCAGGCCGGTTGGAAACCGGCTGTTAGAGTGCAATGGCATAAGCCAGCCTGACTGCGAGACTGACAAGTCGAGCAGAGACGAAAGTCGGTCATAGTGATCCGGTGGTCCCGCGTGGAAGGGCCATCGCTCAACGGATAAAAGGTACGCCGGGGATAACAGGCTGATAACCCCCAAGAGCTCATATCGACGGGGTTGTTTGGCACCTCGATGTCGGCTCATCACATCCTGGGGCTGGAGCAGGTCCCAAGGGTTTGGCTGTTCGCCAATTAAAGTGGTACGTGAGCTGGGTTCAGAACGTCGCGAGACAGTTTGGTCCCTATCTGCCGTGGGCGTCGAAATTTGAGAGGAGTTGACCCTAGTACGAGAGGACCGGGTTGAACGTACCTCTGGTGTACCTGTCGTCGTGCCAACGGCGCAGCAGGGTAGCTATGTACGGACGGGATAACCGCTGAAAGCATCTAAGCGGGAAGCCTCCCTCGAGATAAGATTTCTTAGGACGGTCGGAGACCACGACCTTGATAGATCGGATGTGGAAGTGCGGTAACGCATGGAGCTAACCGATACTAATTGTCCTATTCGCGCTTGAGAGTTCCACCATCAATGTCAGCCCTGGGCTGGCATGAGGTAGGATGATCGGCTCGACGCCAGATAACGAATGCAAGGTGCATCGATTAGAAGAACCGTTCAGCACGCTTCGCCGGCTTCATTGCCTGGTGGCCATAGCGTCGGTGTCCCACCCGATCCCATCCCGAACTCGGCCGTGAAACCCGACAGCGCCGATGGTACTATCGCCTAAGCGATGGAAGAGTAGGTCGTCGCCAGGCATTGCAGCCGGCGAAGCGCGCGGAACAGTTCGAACCCATTCACATGTCCCTCCCGCATCCGCGGGACGTCACCACCTTGGCGCGGGGTGGAGCAGCCCGGTAGCTCGTCAGGCTCATAACCTGAAGGTCACAGGTTCAAATCCTGTCCCCGCAACCAACGACACGAAAGCCCCGCTCTCTCGAGAGCGGGGCTTTGTCGTCTTTGGCGGCTGAGACCCTCACAGCTGGCCTGAAGCCATCGAGATCGTGGCCGAACCGGGGTGCGCGGCCGAGCCAGCCCACAGGCCGTCCCGCTCAGAAGCCAGCGCTCACGGTCGCGAACACTTGGCGCGGCGCCACGGGAAAGAAATTGTACGTACCCGATGCCGCGCCGATGCTGAGGCTGGAGGGCGCGCGCCTGTCGGTGATGTTGGTGACGTTGACGCTGACCGACAGCTTGCGGGCAACGCCTTTGCCCGACAGCGGCATGTCGAAACCCAGGCGACCCGACAGGGTGACATAGCCCGCAACGCTCAGATCGTTGGTGTAGGTCGCGTATCGCCGGCCGATATAGTCGCCGATCAGTTGCAGCTCGGCGCCGCCGCCGCGTAGAGTGGCCACGGTCTTGTTCAGCCATGAGGGCGATCCCGGCACCCTTCGGCCCGCGGTCGGTACGACGGTCTGCGCGGCGCCCTGTCGGTAGTCACCAGCGTAACGCGAGTTGTTGTAGCTGACCGCGTCATAGAGCGAGAAGGCCTCGCCGAACCGGAACGTGCCCGCGACATCGACGCCGTCCGTCCGGACGCTGCCGACGTTGGCGATGATCGGCGCGCCGCTGACGATCGCGGTGATCGTCGTGGTCGGGCTGATCGCGAGCAGCCGGTTCAAGAAATCTACGTGATAGTAGCTCGCCTGCCCGTCGAATCCGGTCAGTGGGCCAAGCGCGAGCTGGCGCCGGGTGCGGATGCCGCCCTCATAGGTCCAGCTCGTCTCCGGCTTAGTGTTCGCCTTGAAGAAATCGAACAGCGTCTGGCTGCCGAGCGCGAAAGGCGACAGGCCGGCCGCGGCGCTGGTCTGGAACTGGCGAATGTTCTTCTGCGCGTTCGCGAACAGCTGTTCGTGATCGGTCAGGTCGAACAGCGCGCCGGCTTGGGGCAGGAACCATTTGGTCGTGTTCAGCCGCCCCACCGGCAGTTCGCGTGAGCCGGTGAAGGAGCCCGGGATGGGCTGCACCGGCACGGCCTGACGCGCGCGCTGGACCGTGCTTTTGAACCCCGCCTGCAGCGTCAGGCGCGGCACGATCCGCCACGCGTCCTGCACATGGCCCTGAAACTCCTCGACGCGGATCAGGCTGCCATACTGGGTGATCAGCGGATCCTCGTAGCTGAGCGGGCGCGTGTAGGGCGACGAGGGCGCGTTCACGTCCAGCGCGTACCAGCGTCGGAAAGCCGACGAACGCTGGCGCTCGTACCAGCCGCCGATCTCGATCCGGTGATCGCCCAGCTCGGCGACCAGCGTCGAGAGCAGCCCGACACGGTTGATCCGGTATTCAGTGGTGCGCGTCGCCAGCCCCGAGCCGCCGAAGATGGTCGAGAGCCGGGCGAGGTTCGCCGCCGATGTCGGGCTGCTCCCCGCCATGCCGGGATAGTAGAAGGAGAAGAGCAGCGGCAGACCCGCGGCCGTGATCGGCCCGGCGACGACGCCCACGCCGTCATTGTGGTGGAAATAGGCCTGGTTGGACCAGGTCACGCCACCGCCGGCGTGCCAGTCATATTTGATGTAGCCCAGATAGTCGGTGCGTTGCGCGTCGCTGTAGTAGTTGGAATAGTTCGACCCCGCCGCCGCATAGGTCGCGGCGTCGTTGTAGCGCAGTTGATTGCCGTAATAGGCCAGCGCCTGGCCGAAGTTCGGGTACAGGAATGGGCGGGTGTAGGGCTGATAAGCCTGCGTCGCCGCCACCACCGTCGCGTCCTCATTCGGCTCCGTCTGTCCGAATAGGCAAGGTAGGCCGTGAGCCGCCCGGTCGCGTCCTCGTGCGTGAGCTTGGCGTCGGCCTGCCAACCTTTCTGATAGCCGTCAAAGTCCCACGCCCGCGCACGCTGACGCAGCCCGGAGACGTAGAACTTCGTGTTCTGGCCGATGTCGCCGCTGTCGAGGCGCACGAAGGCGCGCGTCGCGTCGAAGCTGCCGACCACGCCCCCCGCCGTCACGCCCAAGTCGGCGCGCGGATCGCTGGTGAAAGTGTCGATCGCGCCGCCGAGATTGCTGGTGGAGGCGGTGCCGAGGTCGCCCGCTCCCGACGCCAGCACCACGCGACCCACATCTTCGGAGATCACCGCGCGCTGCGGCGACAGCCCGTTGTAGTTGCCGTACTGCTGGTCGCCCAGCGGCACGCCGTCCAGCGTATAGCCCAGCTGCTGCGCGTTGAAGCCGTGGATGAACAGCGTGATGTTCCGCTCGTTGTTGCCCCACGGATCAGCGGTCAAGTAGGTGACGCCCGGCAGCGTCTGCAGTGCCTTCAGCGGGCTGGCGCCGGGCAGCACCTTCTGGATCTCCGCGGCCCCGATCTGGCTGACCGAGCGGGTGACGGAGCCGGTCACCACGATGTCCCCAGGCGCGGTTGCCGGCGGCGTCGCGTCGACGTCGTCCTGAGGGCCGCGGCTGTCCGGGGCGACGGGCGCGGCGGTCGCGGTCGCGGCCTGGTCCTGCGCCATCCCGGGCGAGCCGACCGACGCGAGCGCGGTAGCGCCCGCCAGCAAGACTGACCGGTTCATCCCTGTTCCCCCCTGCGAGCCCTACGCTCCGCCACGGGCGATGCCTGCGCGATCTTGCGGCCGCGTGACGGATCGGCGACGGCTTCGTGACAGCGGCGCAGGCGGCCGTCACACGCGTTGCACAATCCGGCGCCAAGCCTAGGTTCGTCCTCTCACGACAAAGGTTCGGCCATGATCCTCGACCGTCGCGCGCTGCTGCTCACCGCCACCTGGGGGCTGGGCGCGCTCGCGTTGCCCGGCCTCGCGCTGGCGCAGACCGTCGCCGCGCTGACCGGCTTCACGCACGCGGTCGCGAGCGGCGAGCCGGCGGCCGACTCGGTGCTGCTATGGACCCGCTACGTGCCGCGCGACGGCGGCGCGGCCGAGCTTTGCGTGGAGCTGGCCGAGACCGCCGATTTCGCGCGCGTGGTCGGTGGCGGTGCCGACATGACCGGGCCTTGGCGGGATTACACGGCGAAGATCACGGTGGCGGGGCTGCAACCGGGGCGTGACTATCACTATCGGTTCGTGGCGCCGGACGGCTCCTTCTCTCCCGCCGGTCGCACGCGGACCCTGCCGGGGGACGGTACGCGGCCGTGGCGCGCCGCCATCTTCTCCTGCTCCAACATGGGCTATGGCTGGTTCAATGCCTATGCCCATGCCGCCGCGCGCGACGACCTGGACTGCGCGATCCACTTGGGCGATTATTTCTACGAATACGCGCCCGATCACTATCCGCCCGCCAAGGATGCGGTGCCGGGCCGGGTGTCGCTGCCGGGCGCGGAGTTGATCCACCTGGCCGACTATCGGCTGCGTTACGGCAGCTACCGTGCTGACCCCGACCTGCAGGCGCTGCACCGGCGACTGCCGATGATCGCGCAGTGGGACGATCATGAGAGCGCCAACGACAGCTACGAATGGGGCGCGGAGAACCACGATCCTGCGACGGAGGGTGACTGGAACGCGCGCCGCGCCGCCGCCATTCAGGCCTATCGCGAGTGGATGCCCGTGTCGGACGAGCCGTGGAAGGCGTACGACATCGGCGCGCTGGCGACGCTGTTCCGCACGGAAACGCGGCTGCTCGCGCGCACCCGCCAGCCCGACGTCGCGCCGCTGTTCAGGGAAGCCGCCCCGGCCGCCGCGCTGCGGCGTTTCCGCGACGGCCCCTGGCAGGATCCGGCGTCGACCATGATGGGCACGCAGCAGGAGGCGTGGCTGGCCGACGCGATGCGTCGTTCCGTCAGGAGTGGGAGGCCGTGGCAGGTGGTCGGCTTCGGCACGATCATGGGCGACACCGTGATGCCCGCCGACGCGACCGGCTGGCTCATCGGCGCCAGCGACCGCGCGCGGACCTATGTCGGCGCGGGCATCGCCGAGGCGAAGGCGGGCTTGCCGTTCAACTTCGACAACTGGGGCGGGTATCCCGCCGCCCGGGCGCGATTCCTGCGTTCGGCGCAGGGGCTGGGCGGCAACACGGTGGTGATCTCCGGCGACAGCCATAATGCCTGGGCGTACGATCTGGCGCAGGACGGCCGCCCGGCGGCAGTGGAGTTCGCCGGGCACAGCGTGACCTCGCCCGGCTACGAGAACGGCATTGGCGCGAGCCCCGCGACCGTCGCGACCGCGCTGGTCCGCGCCAACCCGGAGCTGACCTGGTGCGACACCTCGAGGCGCGGCTACATGGCGCTCACGATCGCCGCCGACGGGGTCACCAACGAGTGGCTGATGGTCGGTACGGTGAAGCAGCGGGCGCCGGGCGCGACGATCGGCCATCGCGCGACGGTGGCTCGGGGGCGGGCGATACTGACTTGAGCGACGGCGCGTCGCTGGGCATGGGCAGGAGGTTGAGGCGGTCTGCCCCGCACGCCGCCGACGACAAGGGAAAGGATGCGCCGCCATGACCGACCTCGCCACGCTGGAGATCCGATCGACCATCACGCCCAACGGTCGGCTGGAGTTGGGCCTCGCCGAGGCGTCGATCGATGCGCCGAGCGAAGGCGAGATCGTGGTCCGGCTGGAAGCGGCGCCGATCAACCCGTCGGACCTGGGCCTGCTGCTCGGCCCCGCCGACATGGGCTCGCTGGAGGCGGGCGGCACGGCGGAGCGTCCGACGCTGACCGCGACGATCCCGCCGCGCGCGATGGCGGCCGTGCAGGCGCGGCTTGGCCAGTTGCTGCCGGTCGGCAACGAGGGCGCGGGCACGGTGGTGCGGGCCGGCGCGGGCGCCGAGCACCTGCTCGGCCGGCGCGTGGGCATCTGGGGCGGCGGCATGTACACGCGGGTTCGCACGGTCCGCGCGATCGACGCGATCCCGCTGCCCGACGGCGCGAGCGCGGCCGATGGGGCATCCATGTTCGTCAATCCGCTGACCGCGCTCGGCTTCGTCGAGACGATGCGCAATGAGGGTCACACGGCCATCGTGCATATGCCGGGGGCGTCCAACTTGGGGCAGATGCTGCATCGCATCTGCCTGGCCGATGGTATCTCGCTGGTAAACGTGGTCCGGTCGGACGAGCAGGCCGCGATCCTGCGCGATCAGGGCGCGGTTCACGTGCTGGACAGCACCGCGCCCGATTACCAGGACCGGCTGACCGACGCGATCGCGGCGACCGGAGCCACGATCGCCTTTGACGCGATCGGCGGCGGCACGCAGGCGGCGCGCGTGCTGCACGCGATGGAGGCGGCAGCGTCGCGCGGGGCGGCCGCGTACAGCCGTTACGGCTCCGACACGTTCAAGCAGGTCTATATCTACGGCGCGCTGGATTTGTCGCCCACCGTGCTCGACCGCTGGGTCGGGTTCAGCTGGAGCGTGGGCGGCTGGCTGCTGACGCCGTTCCTGGGCAAGCTGGGCCGCGATGGCTGGGCGCGGCTGACCAGGCGGGTGTCGGACGAGCTCACCACCACCTTCGCCAGCCGCTACACGCGCACGATCAGCCTGGCCGAGGCGCTCGATCCCGAGATCGTCCGCGCCTATCAGCGCAAGGCGACGGGGGAGAAATATCTGATCGATCCGAGCCGATGATAGTCTACCCCCCCCGCCGGCCCCCGGGCGGGCGCGGCGGGTCGGGGGGGGGGGCGCCTCCGTGGCGTGCACCAAGCGCCGCGCGCTCACGTTCAAGGTCAGCGCGCGCGGCGGCGCGGCGGTCACCCGGGTGGTCGTCCGGGTCGACGGCAAGCGCGTCAAGAC
>CAXTWJ010000124.1:3887-7718 GCA_964247925.1 uncultured Sphingomonas sp. | reverse complement strand
GTTCATGGGGGTGAGGCTCCGACGGGACTGCCCGGCCTAAAGCACAGGGGCGGCGCCAAATCCAGTAGCGGCCCCGTCTGGCTGCGTTGGCGGAAAAGTAACCTTCTTCGTGCCAGGGACCGCGCCATGGAGAACGCCGCCTTCCTCCCCACGCCCGACCCGTCCGGCGACGAGAATCGCGCCGCGCTGCGCAAGGCGGTGCGGATGCGCGCGCCGCTATGGCTGCGCGTTCACCAAGCCGCTCCACGGCGCGGTGTTCGACCACATCGTCGCTCTTTCGCGCGCATAGGCGACCATAGCGTCCGGCTGGCGGGTCGGCCGGCTACCGCCCGAGCCCGTCCGACGTCACGGCGGCGGCGCCGCGGTTGCGAGGTCAATCGAACAGTGACGACACGCTTGTCTCGTCCGCGATCCGCTTGATCGCCTCGGCGAGCAGCGGCGCGATCGTCAGGTTCCTGATCTTGGTGGCGCTGCCCACCAGCTCCTGGTGGCCGATCGAATCGGTGATCACCAGCTCCGTCAGCTTCGACCCTTCCCCCCGGGCGACCGCGCCGCCCGACAGCACGCCGTGCGTCACATAGGCGACCACGTCCGCCGCCCCCGCCTCGCGCAGCGCCGCCGCCGCGTTGCACAGCGTGCCCGCCGAATCGACGATGTCGTCGATCAGCACACAGAACCGTCCCTCCACGTCGCCGATGATGTTCATCACCTCCGATTCGCCCGCCCGCTCGCGCCGCTTGTCGACGATCGCGAGCGGGGCGTTGTGGAGCCGCTTGGCGAGCTGGCGCGCACGCACCACGCCGCCGACATCGGGGGAGACCACCATCAGGTTCGCCCCGCCGAACCGCGCCTTGATGTCGGCGCTCATCACCGGCGCGGCGTAAAGGTTGTCGGTGGGAATGTCGAAAAACCCCTGGATCTGCCCGGCATGGAGATCGACCGACAGCACCCGGTCCGCGCCCGCCACCGTGATCAGGTTGGCGACCAGCTTGGCGGAGATGGGCGTTCGGGGTCCGGGTTTGCGGTCCTGCCGCGCATAACCGAAATAGGGCACCACCGCCGTGATCCGCCGGGCCGACGCACGCTTCAGCGCGTCGATCATGATCAGCAGTTCCATGAGGTTGTCGTTGGCCGGATAGCCGGTGGACTGGATCACGAACACGTCCTCGCCCCGGACATTCTCGTTGACTTCGACGAACACCTCCTCGTCGGCGAAGCGGCGCACGCTGGCGTCGGTCAGCGGCACCTCGCAATAGCTCGCGATGGCGCGCGCGAGCCGCGGGTTGGCGTTGCCGGTCATCAGTTTCATGGCTTTGCCTCTCCCGCTCGACGCGGCCGTTCATAGCCGCCTATCCCGGCGTGGCAATTGCGATGCCGGGCCGCCGCGAGTATTCAGGCCAGAATACGGGCCAGAGGAGTCGAGCGTGCGCCACGTCCCCATCGCCGAGTTCAAGGACAAGGCGTCCGAGATCATCGCCGCCGCCGAGGCGGGCGAGGACATCACCATCACGCGCCACGGCCGCGAGGTGGTGCGCCTGGTCGGGATCGAGCAGGACCGGATGGCGCGGCAGCGCGCGGCGGTCGAGGCGGCGTTCGCGCTGGGCCAGGAGGTGCTGCGGACCGCCGGGCCGACGACGGCGGCGGAACGCCTGGCCTGGATCAGGGAAGACCAGCGTTGATCGTGGTTGATGCGTCCGCCGTTGGGGCGTTCCTGATCCCCGACGAGGCGGGCGCATTCGCGACTTTCGCGCGGGACCTGTGCGCGCGGGAGCCGCTCTGCGCGCCCGCGCACTGGCCCTTCGAGGTCGCATCGCTGATTCGAAAGGCGCAGCGGCGTGGGCGGTTGAGCGTTGATCAGAGCAGGGCCGCGGCGGTGGCCGCCGATGGACTCGCGACCAACCTCCTGCTGGCCGACACGCCCCCGATCGCCGGGCTGGCGATGGAAAGCGATGAGCTCGGCCTGACGGTGTACGACGTCGCCTATTTGCTGCTAGCCAGGCGTCGCCACGCCCCGTTGCTGACCGAAGACGCCGCGCTCGCGCGCGCCGCGTCGGCGAACGGGGTTCGGGTGCTCACGCCGTGAGCGCCGTGGTCACCCGCTTCGCGCCCTCGCCGACCGGGCATCTGCACGTCGGCAACATCCGCGCGGCGCTGCACAACTGGCTATGGGCACGCCAGCAGGGTGGGCGCTTCCTGCTCCGGCTGGACGACACGGATCGGGAGCGGAACGAGGAGCGGTTCGCCCAAGCGATCCGCGCCGACCTCGACTGGCTGGGGCTGACGCCCGACGGCGAGGCGCGGCAGTCGGATCGGTTCGCGCTGTACGAGGAGCGGTTCGCGACGCTGGTCGCGGCGGGGCGGGTCTATCCGGCGTACGAGAGCGCGCAGGAGCTGGACTTGAAGCGCAAGGTGCTGCTCGGGCGCGGGCTGCCGCCCGTGTATGACCGCGCGGCGCTGGCGCTCACCGACGCGGAGCGCGCGGCGCTGGAAGCGGATGGCGTCCGGCCGCACTGGCGCTTCCGTCTCGACGACGACGCGCCCATCGCATGGGACGACCTGATCCGCGGCCGGCAGCGGTTCGACCCGAAAGCGATGAGCGACCCCGTGATCCGGCGCGGCGACGGGTCGTGGCTGTACCTGCTGCCCTCCGCGATCGACGACATCGACATGGGCATCACCCACGTCGTGCGCGGCCGTGTTGGACACATGGTCCTCGCCGCGCAGCTGCAGATGTTCGCCGCGATGGACGCCGCCGCCCCCCGCTTCGCGCACACCGCGCTGCTGACGGGGGCGGAGGGCAAGCTGTCCAAGCGACTGGGGTCGCTGGGCGTCGAACATTTCCGCGAGGCCGGCATCGAACCCGAGGCGGTGCGCGCGCTGCTGGCCAGGCTGGGCACGAGCGACCCGGTCGAGCCGGTGATCGACGCCCACCCGCTGATCGCGAGCTTCGACTTCCAGCACTTCGGGCGCGCGCCGGCACGGTTCGACGAGGCGGAGCTGGCGCAGGTCAACGCGCGGATCGTGCATCAGCTGCCGTTCGCGCGTGTCGGCGGCCGGCTGCCGGCCGCGATGGACGAAGGCGCATGGCAGGCGGTCCGGCCCAACCTGCACACCGTCGCCGAAGCGGCGGACTGGTGGCGGGTGGTCGAGGGACCGGTGGAACAGGCGGCCGCGCTGGATGACCGCGATTATCTGGCCGAGGCCGCCGAGGTCGCGGCGGCGATGAGCTGGGCGGGCGAACCCTGGCACACGCTGACCGGGGCGCTGAAGGAACGGACCGGCCGCAAGGGCAAGAGCCTGTTCCTGCCGCTGCGCCTGGCGCTGACCGGGCGGGACCACGGGCCGGACATGGCGACAATGCTGCCGCTGATCGGGCAGGCGCGCGCCATAGCACGATTGCGGGCGTAGCGGCATCGCCAGGCCTTGCGGGACCAGCCCCCCAGAAACCGGCTTGCATCCGTTATGTTATAGTATAACTTCATCGAGTCGGGTCATGGCTCGGCGGCAAGGAGAACAGGACGAAGGAGAGGTGACATGGATGCGGAGCGTTACGGCCCCCAGGGCTATCAACGTGGCAGTCTGAGCCTGTCGGTGGGGATCGTGGGCGGGCTGCTCGCCGCCGCGTTCCTCGCCTCGCCGGTGGTGAAGCATTTCATCCCCGAGCCTGTCCTGCACATCTATCCGGTCGATCCCGAGACACCGCCACCACCACCCGACCCGGTCGCGCCCAAGGTGCGGCTGAAGACGGTCCCGCAACAGCGCATGGACACCCCCAAGGTGCTGGTGCCGACCAACGATCCCCCGTCCTGGAGCTGCCGCCCGCGCCGCTGC
>CAXTWJ010000124.1:0-3877 GCA_964247925.1 uncultured Sphingomonas sp. | reverse complement strand
CATGTGGATACCCCGACGCCGCGGGTGCCGATCACGATCACGCCCCCAACGACTTCCCGCCAACGCCACCGTCGCCGCCCCCGCTACCCGTTGGCGACACGCCTGGCGCGGGCAGCGGGACGGTCGAGCTCGCCAAGCCGCTGCCGCCCGTGCTCACGCCGGCAGGCATCGACGACCATTACGCCAATGCGTTCCAGCCGCCCTACCCGGCCGCCGAACAGCGCGCGGGCCAGGAAGGCGTGGTCACGGTGCGCGTGCTGATCGGCGTCGATGGCCGGGTGAGGCAGGTGGAGCAGGTCGCCGCCGCCTCCGACGCCTTCTGGCGCGTGACGGAGCGCCAGGCGCTCGGCCGCTGGCGGTTCAGGCCGGCGACGCGCGACGGCGTGCCGGTCGAGCAGTGGAAGACGATGACCGTCCGCTTCCGGCTGCAGGAATAGATCGGGGGCTGGTCGCGGGCGCGGCCGGCTCCTATCTTCACGCCCATGCGCAAACCGAGCCGTTTCCAGCCCGAAGGGGCGCTGGCCGACCTCCGCTATTTCTTCGGCCGGCGCCAGCCGCACCAGATCGCGTTCTTCGCCCTGGCGCTGGTGCTGACGTTGGGTGCTATCGTGGCCGTGGCCTGGGACAGCCGCGTCGCGCCCGTCTATCACCGCGACATCGTCTATGTGGAGCAGTGGCCGCTGTCGCGCACCGACAAGGAAATCATCGCGCAGCAGAAGGTCGATTACGTGATCAAGGCGCGGCGGCTGGAAGCGGAGAAGCGCGCGCGTGAGGCGAACAAGGCGAAGTTCCGGACGATCAACGACAAGTTCGGGAAGTATCTCTGACGCAGCGCGCACGCGCGCAGCGCAGCTGCACGCGAGACGCGCAAGGACGGCCGGCGAAGCATCGCTTCGACCGACGACGCGGCTTTGCCGCGGCGTGCCCCCTGGCCACCGTCGCGCGTGGATGATGAAACAAGTTCAGCATGACGGTGGGATCGGTCGAAGGTAAGGCCCGGCCATGCCCGCCACCGACCCTCGTCACATGGCCGCCGCGCTGGCGCTGGCGGAACGCGGGCGGGGGCGCACCTACCCCAACCCGAACGTCGGCTGTGTTCTGACCCGCGATGGCGCGGTGGTCGGCCGCGGCTGGACGCAGCCCGGCGGGCGGCCGCATGCGGAGGCGATGGCGCTCGCCCAGGCCGGCGACGCGGCGCGCGGCGCGACGGCGTACGTCACGCTGGAACCCTGCGCGCACGCGTCACCGCGCGGGCCGGCCTGCGCCGACCTGCTGATCGACGCCGGCGTCGCCCGGGTCGTGGCGGCGCTCACCGATCCCGACCCGCGCACCGACGGACGCGGGCTCGCGCGACTCGAGGCGGCAGGCGTGTCGGTCGAGTCCGGGCTGATGGCCGACGCGGCGCGCCGGGGCATGGCGGGCTGGTTGACGCGGCGCGCGAAGGGCCGGCCGTTCGTGACTTTGAAGCTCGCCATGTCGTTGGATGGCTGCGTCGCGCTCTGGGATGGACAAAGCAAATGGATCACGGGAGCCGAAGCGCGTGCTCACGGACATCTGGAACGGAGCAGGCATGAGTTGATCTGCGTGGGACATCGCACGCTGGCAACCGATGCTCCATCGCTGGATGTTCGATTGCCAGGTCTGGAGCATCGTTCGCCCTTGCGGATCGTGCTGACCGAATATCCGGGTGACGCGCCCGCTGGCTGGCGCGACATAGATGCGCCGGGTGACATCCTGACCGACCCGCTTCCGGGCGATCACCTCCTTGTCGAAGGGGGGGCAGCAACAGCTTCCGCGTTCATCAGCGCGGATTTGGTGGATAGGCTGCTGCTCTACCGAGCGCCGATCGTGATCGGAGGAGGCCTAACACTTTCACGTTTCGGCCTGACGTCCTTGGACGAGGCACATGGTCGGTGGCGGCTCCACGATGCGCGACAGCTTGGCGTGGACCGGCTGGAGGTCTACGAGGCCGCCTGATGTTCACGGGTATCATCACCGATGTGGGCGCGATCCGCAGCGTCCAGCAGCGCGGCGACACGCGCGTCGTGGTCGAGACAGCGTTCGACACGGGCACCGTCGATCTGGGCGCGTCGATCAGCTGCTCGGGCGTGTGCCTGACCGTGGTCGATAAGGCGCCCGGCTGGTTCGCGGTCGATGTGTCGGGCGAGACGCTGAGCCGCACGGCGCGGGATCAGTGGGCCGCGGGTCAACGCCTCAACCTCGAGCGCGCGATGCGCCTGGGCGACGAGCTGGGCGGGCATATCGTCACCGGCCATGTCGACGGCGTGGCGGAGGTGCTGGGCGTGTGTCGGGAAGGCGACTCGAAGCGGATCGGCTTCGCCGTGTCGCGCGAGCTGGCGCCGTTTCTCGCGCCCAAGGGGTCGGTGACGGTCGATGGCGTGTCCCTGACCGTCAACGAGGTGACCGACCGCGACGGCGCGACGCACTTCTCGGTCAACGTCATCCCGCACACGCAAGGACAGACCACGCTGGGCGCGCTCGAGGCTGGCCAGGCGGTCAATATCGAGATCGACGTCCTCGCCCGTTACCTGCAACGCATGGAGGCCTATCGTGCCCGGCCAAGCTCCTAGAAATCGGCCAGCTGAACTCGCCCGTCTGCGCCACGCCTTCCTGTCCTCGCCCGAGGAGATCATCGACGAGGCCAGGAACGGCCGGATGTTCATCCTGGTCGATGACGAGGATCGTGAGAACGAGGGCGACCTGGTCATCCCCGCGCAGATGGCGACGCCGGAAAAGATCAACTTCATGGCCAAGCACGGCCGCGGGCTGATCTGCCTGGCGCTGACGAAGAAGCGCGTCGAGGAGCTCGGCCTCGGGCTGATGAGCCGCAATAACGGGACGCGCTACGAAACCGCGTTCACCACCTCGATCGAGGCGCGCGACGGCGTCACGACCGGCATCTCCGCCGCCGACCGCGCGCGAACCGTCGCGGTCGCGATCGACGCGGGCAAGGGGCGCGACGAGATCGTGACGCCGGGCCATGTCTTCCCGCTCGTCGCGCGCGACGGCGGCGTGCTGGTCCGCACCGGGCACACGGAGGCGGCGGTTGACGTCAGCCGGCTGGCCGGGCTCAACCCGTCGGGCGTGATCTGCGAGATCATGAACGAGGACGGGACCATGGCGCGGCTCGACGACCTCGTCACCTTCGCCCAGTTCCACAACCTGAAAATCGGCACGATCCGCGACCTGATCGCCTATCGCCGCCGCCACGACCATCTGGTCGAGAAGCGCGCGGAGGCCCGGTTCACCAGTCGCTGGGGCGGCGACTGGACCGCGCTCACCTATTGGAACAAGGCGACGGGCACCGAACAGATCGCGCTGGTCAAGGGCCGCGTCGATCCGAGCAAGCCGACGCTGGTCCGGATGCACGCGCTGTCCACCTTCGCCGACATCTTCGGCGAGGAGGGTGACCGCGCGACGCTGCTGCAGCGGTCGATGGAGCTGATCGGCGAGGAGGGCGCGGGCGTCGTCGTCGTCATCAACCGCCCCCGCCCCGACCAGTTCACCGTCGCGCTGCAGGCCAAGGCGGGGACATTGCCGCCGGCCGACATGGAGGAGCTGCGCGACTATGGCGTCGGCGCGATGATCCTGACCGAGCTGGGGGTGGAGGAGATGGTGCTCCTGACCAATACGCATCACACGCTGGTCGGGCTGGACGGGTACGGGCTCAGCATCGTCGGCGAGCGGCGGATCGACTGACGTTTTGGCCCTCTCCCGCCTTCGCGGGAGAGGGTTGGGTGAGGGTCTTCTTGCTTTTTGCAAGGTCACGATCCTAGCCCTCACCCTGACCGCTTCGCGGTCTGTCCCTCTCCCGCGAGCGGGAGAGGGATGTCTGGAGATACTGCAATGGCCCACG
>CAXTWJ010000123.1:0-7819 GCA_964247925.1 uncultured Sphingomonas sp. | reverse complement strand
GGCCCGCACCAGCTGCGGCCGCGCCGACTGCGGAGCCGGCGCCCAGCTGCGGCGCGCCGGAGACGAGGCCGTTGGCAATGCCGGGGCCGAAGATGCCGAGGCCGAGCAGCGCGATCGCGCCGAGAACGATGGCGAGCGCCTCGGAGATGTCGGGGTCGGTCCCGGCGGTGGACTGGAACTGGCTGAACAGGCCGGTGCCGATGCCAACGATGACGGCGAGCACCAGCACCTTGATGCCGGAGGCGACGACGTTACCGAGCACCTTCTCGGCGAGGAACGAGGTCTTGCCCCAGAGCGCGAACGGCACGAGCACGAAGCCCGCGAGCGTGGTCAACTTGAACTCGAGCACGCTGACGAAGAGCTGCACCGCCAGCACGAAGAAGCTGATGATGACGATGATCCAGGCGATGAACAGGACGACGATGGTGTCGATGTTGGTGAACACCGACGGGAAGCCCGCGAGCTTGCCGATCTCGGTCAGCATCGGCTGTGCGGCCTGGACGCCGACCTGGGCGAGCCGGCCGGGCTGGAGCAGCTGGTCGGCCCCGAGCGACGCGCCAGACGCCTTCAGGCCGAGGCCGGCGAACGATTTGAAGATGACGCCGGCGAGGAAGTTCCAGTTGCCGATGATGAATGCGAACGCGCCCACGTAGAGGATCTTCTTGATGAGACGCGGCATCAACTCTTCACCGCCCATGGCCCAGAACAGGCCGGCGAGCGTGATGTCGATCGCGACCAGCGTCGTCGACAGATAGGCAATTTCGGGCTGGAGCAGCCCGAAGCCGCTGTCGATGTAGCGGGAGAAGGTGTCGAGGAAGCGGTCGATGACCGACAGGTCGTTCACGGCCGCCGGCTCACAGCACGCGAGACGGGCGCAACCGGTCGTGTGTCTCCGGCTTGCCGGGCGGCGTCGAGGCCGGTGCTGGCGTCTTCACCGCCGGGCGGCGTGGATACGGCTCGACCCGGCGCGGCGTGTAGCGCACGCCCGCGCCCCTGAACCGCAGGCGGATCGCCTGCGCGGCTTCCCGGCACAGCGCCTCGGTCGCCCAGGGCTGGTTCGTCTTGCACCCGGCCTGCACCATGTCGAGGCGCTTCGGGTCAGCGAGAAGGCTCGCGGCGTCCTCGGCTTGGGCTTGACGCACCGCCATGCCGAGCGAGGCGACAGCGCCGAGCCCGAGCGTGAGCTGGACGGACCAGCGCCGCACGCGCGCGATGGAGGCCGGGCTCATTGCGGGTACACCTGGACGGGCGCGGGCGTGTAGCGAACGCCGGCTCCCTGGAACCGCTGCCGGTTAGCCTGACCTTCCTGATCGGCTTCCAGCATCCGCGCCTGCTCGGTTGCTGTGGCGCGGCCTTGCGCGAGCGCGAGCTGCTGCGACTGCATGGTCTGCTTGGCCATGAGCGCGAGGAGCTGGTTGGTGGCCTGGGTTGCCTGAAGGATGCCGACAGCGCCCTGACTGGAGCCGACCACCTGGCTCAGCGTCGCCTGATCGCCGGTGATCGAGGCGTTCACCTGCGCCTGCATGCCGAGCGTGGTGCTGAGCGCCTCGAGCGAGTTGTTCCAGCGCGTGCGCGCGGCCGCGACCGTCTGGTCGAGCGAGGTGTTGGCGCCGACGCCGCTCGGATATTGCTGGCGGAACTGCTGGTCGAGCTGGCCGACCTGCGTGGTCAGCCCCTGCGCTTGGGCGATCAGCGCGTTGGTGCGCGCGATGTCCTGCTGCAGGATGGCGAGCGGCGAATAGGCGAGGCTCGCCAGGTTCTTGCCCTGGTTCACGAGGCTCTGACCCTGGTTGAGGATCATCGTCGCCTCGTTCTGGAGGCTCTGGATCTGGTTGTTGATCTGCTGAAGCGTGCGCGCCGCGGTCAGCACGTTCTGGCTGAAGTTGGACGGGTCATAGACGACCCATTGCGCGCTGGCGGGCGCGGGCGAGAGCGCGCTCGTGGCGGTGATCGCGAGCACGACCGCCAGCGGCGCACCCTTCCTCTTCATGGTCATGCGGACGGCTCCTTGATGCCTTGCAGGTGGAAGTCGGAGAGTAGGTCGGCGGCCCAATCGAGCCCGCGCGCCTGTAGCCAGGTCGCGGCGAAGTCGGCCGGCCAGGCCGCGAGCGCGGTGTCGATCAGGGCGTGGTCGCGCGGGGCCGAAGCGGCGACGAAGGCCAGCGCGACCGGCCCGAGGCCGAGGTCGAACAGCCGGTTCCCGCGCGCGCTCTGGACGTAGTAGTCGCGCTTGGGCGTGGCCCGCGCGATCATTTCGATCTGACGAGCATTGAGCCCGAACCCTTCGTAGATCGGCCGCAGCTGCGGCTCGATCGCCTGGGGTGACGGCAAGAAGATGCGGGTCGGACAGCTCTCGACGATGGCGGGCGCGATTGTGCTGCGCTGAATGTCGGCGAGCGACTGCGTGGCGAACACCACGCCGACATTCTTCTTTCGCAGCGTCTTCAGCCACTCGCGGATGCGCGACGCGAACACCGGATCGTCGAGGAACACCCAGGCCTCGTCGAGGACGAGGAGGGTCGGGCGACCGTCGAACTGCGCTTCGAGCCGGTGGAACAAGTAGGTCAGCACCGGCAGCACGATGCTGCGCGCGTGGAGCAGGTCCTCCATCTCGAACGCCTGGAGATCGCCGAGGCTGAGGTCCTCGTGATCGGCGTCGAGCAGCCGCCCGAACGGGCCGTCGAGGGTGTAGGGCTGGAGTGCCTGACGCAGCTTGTTGGACTGGAGCAGCGTGGCGAGGCCGGACAGCGTCCGCTCCTCGACCGGCGCCGAGCCGAGCGAGCCCAGCGCCGACCACACCGCATCCTTCACTTCCGGCGTGACCTCGATCCGCTCGTGGCCGAGCAGCGCCTGCACCCACTCGGCCGCCCAGGCGCGTGCGCTTGGGTCGTCGACGGTGCGCAGCGGCTGGAAGGTCAGCCCGCCTTCGAGGCCGAGGTCATGGAACTGCCCGCCAAGCCCGAGCATGGCGGCGCGAACCGAACGGCCCTTGTCGAAGACGTAGATCCGGCTCCCCGCATATTTGCGGAACTGCAGGATCAGCGTCGCGAGCAGCACCGACTTGCCCGCGCCGGTCGGGCCGACGACGAGCGCGTGGCCGACGTCGCCTACATGGGTGGTGAGCCGGAACGGGGTCGCGCCTTCGGTCCGGGTGATGAGCAGCGGCGGTCCGTCGAGATGCTCGTTGCGCTCGGGGCCTGCCCACACCGCCGAGAGCGGCATAAGATGAGCGAGGTTCAGCGTCGAGACGATCGGCTGGCGAACGTTAGCGTAAACGTGGCCGGGAATGGACGAGAGCCATGCCTCAACCGCGTTCAGCGTCTCCGGGCTGGTCGTAAACCCGCGGCCCTGGATGACGCGCTCGACCGCCTTGAGGCGCTCGGAAGCAGCGCGCTCGTCCTCGTCCCAGACGACGACGGTGGCGGTCAGGTAGCCGAATGCGACCTGGTCGGAGCCGAGCGTCTGCAGCGCTTCATCGGCGTCCACCGCCTTGTTAGCGGCGTCGCTGTCGACGAGGGGACTCTCCTGCTGGAACACCGTCTCGCGCAGCAGGGTGACGATGCCCTTGCGCTTGGCGAACCACTGCCGGCGTAGGCGGGCCAGCTCCTTCTCGCCGTCGGCCTTATCGAGGAACAGGAACCGCGTGCTCCAGCGGTACGGGAAGCCGAGCCGGTTCAGCTCGTCGAGCAGGCCCGGCCAGGTCGAGGCCGGGAACCCGCGCACGGTGAGCACGCGCAGGTGCGCCTGTCCGAGCATCGGCTCCAGGCCGCCGGTCAGCGGCTCGTCGGCGAGCAGCGCGTCGAGGTAGGCGGGCGTCTCCGGGATCGCGACCGCGTGACGGCGAGTCGAGACGGTCCCGTGCAGGTAAGTGAGCGTCTCAGCATCATCGAGCCAGGCGAGCTCGGGCAGGAACCCGTCGAGCAGTGCGCTCACCCGATCGCTCGCCTCGACGAAGGCGGACATCTGCTCGCGCCAGTCCACAGCCGGGCGATCGGGCGCGTCAAGCATGAGCGCGCCGGCGCGCGCGCGGCCCTCGGGCGAGGGCAGATAGACGAGGGTGAGGTGGTAAGCGCTTTCGAACAGCTCGCCGACCTCATCGAAGGCGGCGCGGCGCTCCTGGTCGACCAGCCATGACAGCGGATCGGGAAAGGCCGAGGCGGGATAGGGTGCGGCCTGGCGGCGGTCGGCCTCGACGAACAGCGCCCAGCCGGTGCCGAGCCGGCGCAGCGCGTTGTTGAGGCGTGCGGTCACCGCCACGAGCTCGCTCTCGGTCGAGCTGTCGAGGTCGGGGCCGCGGAACCGGGCGGTTCGCTGGAACGAGCCGTCCTTGTTGAGGGCGACGCCGGGCGCCACCAGTCCGGCCCATGGCAGGTAGTCCGAGAGGCTGGCGGAGCGGCGGCGGTATTCGGCGAGGTTGAACATGGCTCAGGCGTCCAGGAAGCCGCGGTGCTTGATGTGCCGGGCGACCACCTGCGGGAATTGCGGCTCGACGCGCGCCGCCCAGACCGCGAGCATGTGGCCGACGATCCAGAGCGCGACGCCGGCGATCCAGAGCTGCAGACCGATGCCGACCGCGGTCGCGAGCGTGCCGACCGAGATCGCGACCGTGCGCGGCGCGCCGCCCATCATGATCGGCTCGGTCAGCGAGCGGTGCAGCGGCACCTCGTAGCCGTCGGGGAGCGCGGCCCGGTTCACGAGACCAGCGCTCCGCCGCCGAACGAGAAGAACGACAGGAAGAAGGACGAGGCCGCGAATGCGATCGACAGGCCGAAGATGATCTGAATCAGCTTGCGGAAGCCGCCCGAGCTGTCGCCGAACGCCAGCGTCAGACCGGTGGTGATGATGATGATCACCGCGATGATCTTGGCGACCGGGCCTTCGACCGAGTCGAGGACCTTCTGGAGCGGCGCTTCCCAGGGCATCTGCGAGCCGGCCGCATAAGCTGGCGCGGACAAGAGGCCAGACAGGAGGACGGCCGCCGAACCGGCGAGCCGGGTCCGTGCGTTTCCGTAAATGCGTGAAAGCGTCATTGCGGGTCTCCATGGGGGTGAGGGTCGGTCGAGGTGAGGAGGTCGAGCCGGTAACCGTCAGGCCCGAGCCCGGTGACGCGGGCGATCTCGCGGACGCGTCGGTTCGAGCCGCGCCCGGCGATGAAGGCGACGACGTCGACGGCCTCGGCGATGAGCTGCCGAGGCACGGTCACGACCGCCTCCTGGATCAGCTGCTCGAGGCGATTGAGCGCACCCGCGGCGGAGCCCGCGTGGACGGTCGCGATCCCGCCGGGATGGCCGGTGCACCAAGCCTTCAGCAAATCGAGCGCTTCCGCGCCGCGGACCTCGCCGACGACGATGCGGTCCGGCCGCAGCCGCAGGGTCGAGCGGACCAGCTCGGACATGGACGCGACGCCGGGCTTGGTGCGGAGCGCGACCTGGTCATCGGCGAGGCACTGCAGCTCGCGCGTGTCCTCTAGGATCAGCACGCGGTCGCCGGTGCGGGCGACCTCGTCGAGCAGCGCGTTGGCCAGCGTGGTCTTGCCGGTCGAGGTGCCGCCCGCGATCACGATGTTGAGCCGCTCGCGCACGGCCTGAGCGAGGTAGGCGGCCTGGGCCGGCGTCAGGATGCGGTCCGTGACGTAGCGGTCGAGCGTGTAGACGAGGCTGGCGCGCTTCCTGATCGCGAAGGTCGGCGCCGGCACGACCGGCGGGATCAATCCCTCGAAACGCTCGCCGCTCTCGGGCAGCTCGGCCGAGACGATCGGGCAGTCCTTGTTGACCTCGACCCGGACGTGCGCGGCGACGAGGCGGATGATGCGGTCGCCGTCCTCGCGGGACAGCTTGAGACCGGTCGGCGCGCGGCCGCTGCTCAACCGATCGACCCAGAGCGTCCCGTCGGGGTTGAGCAGCACCTCGACCACGTCGGGATCCTCCAGCGCCGCGGCGATCGCCGCGCCCATGGCGCTGCGCAGCATCTTGATCTGCCGGGCGGCGACAGAAGGTGCAGGGGCGGCCACGGGACGGATCGGCTCGACGACGCTCATGGCGTCGCCTCATCGCCGCGCGCGCCCGCGCCGTTAAGGGAGGTTAGCGGCGCGTCGCCGTCCTCCTTCCCGTCGAGGCCGAAGAACTTCGACTGGTCGGGGAAGATCTCTTCGTGGACCTCCTTGACGAGACTGCGCCCCTTCTGGAGGTGGCGGGCGAGCTGGTCGACGAACTGCTGGAAGCGCTCGCGCCCCTGCGCGCGGGCGGCGTCCTGGTGGGCGGCGGGGATCGGCGCGTTGACCGTCAGCGTGTATCGGACGAACAGCGCGACGGTCTCGATCAGGATCGTCTGGTCGCGCTCGAGCCGGTCGAACTGCCGGGTCAGCTTGTCGAGCCGCTTGGCGATCGCCGCCTCGCGCCGGTCGCCGCCGTCCGGCGACAGGTAGGAGGAGAGCGCCGCGGCGATGATCGCCGACTTGGACACGCCCTTCATGCCTGCGAGCTGCGCCAGGCGCCGAGCATGGTCGGGCTCAAGGAAGATGTTGAGGCGGGCGCGGCTCAAAGCGCGATCCCATCGTCAGGGGCGAGCGCCGCGTTGCGCGCCGCCCGCGCGAGCTGGCGGTCGCCGGCGCGCACCGCACGGACGCGCTCCTCCTCCATCCCAGCATCGTCGTCGTCGAGCAGCGAAGCGACGTCGCGCTGCGGCTCGTCTTCGACCGGCGCCGCCTGCGGCATGGTCATGTCGAGCTCGGACTGGCGACGCAGGCCACCGTCGTCCTCGTCCATCGCCGCAACCGCGAGCCGGGCGGCGTCGGCCGCGGCGCGGTCGAATGCGCCGGACCAGTCGTCGCCGCGCGCGGCCGGCCGGTCGATGTAGTCGCCGGTCGTGAGCGCCGGCGCGGATAACAGGCGCGGCTTGAAGTTGGCGTCCGAGTAGAAGCGCAGCTTCTTGGCGCGGACGGGCGGGTGGCCCGACACCATTACCACCTCGTCGTCGGGCGGGAGCTGCATCACCTCGCCGGGCGTGAGGAGCTGGCGCGCTGTCTCCTGGCGCGACACCATGAGGTGGCCGAGCCAGGGCGACAGCCGGTGGCCGGCGTAGTTGCGTTGCGCGCGCAGCTCGGTCGCGGTGCCGAGCGCGTCCGAGATCCGCTTAGCGGTGCGCTCGTCGTTCGACGCGAAGGCGATGCGAACGTGGCAGTTGTCGAGGATCGAGTTGTTCGGCCCGTAGGCCTTCTCGATCTGGTTCAACGACTGCGCGATCAGGAACGAGCGCAGGCCATAGCCCGCCATGAAGGCGAGCGCGGACTCGAAAAAGTCGAGCCGGCCGAGCGCCGGGAACTCGTCGAGCATGAACAGGACGCGATGCTTGCGCGCGGCGCCATCCTGGTTCTCCAAGCTCTCGGTCAGCCGCCGGCCGATCTGGTTCAGGATCAGCCGGATCAGCGGCTTGGTGCGGCTGATGTCGGACGGCGGAACGACGAGGTAGAGCGAGACCGGGTGCTCGCCCGCGACGAGGTCGGCGATGCGCCAATCGCAGCGCGAGGTCACGGCCGCCACGGTCGGATCGCGGTAGAGCCCGAGGAACGACATGGCGGTCGAGAGCACGCCCGAGCGCTCGTTCTCCGACTTATTCAGCACCTCGCGCGCCGATGACGCCACCACCGGATGTACGCCGCGCGGACCGAGGTGCGGCGTGGTCATCATCAGCTTGAGCGTGTGCTCAAACGGGTGCTTGGGATCGGAGAGGAAGTTCGCGACGCCGCAGAGCGTCTTGTCCTCGCCGGCGTAGAGGACGTGGAGGATGGTCCCGACCAGCAGCGAGTGGCTGGTCTTCTCCC
>CAXTWJ010000122.1:4314-7851 GCA_964247925.1 uncultured Sphingomonas sp. | reverse complement strand
CGCCCACCCTGAGCGCGAGCGCCGGCGCGCCCGCGAGCAGCTCGGCCAGCCGATCGCGCTCGGCGCGCACCGCCCGGGCCTCGCGCCGCTCGCGCAGGCCGAGGAACAGCAGCAGGGCGCCGGCCGCGAGCAGCAGAAAGACCACGGCGCCGCCCAGCGCGGCGGCGGTCCGAGTCACCTCGCTCATGGGCCGACCAGTCCTCGCATCCCCGGCTGATGACGGGATTGACGGCGGCACACAATAGGCCGGACCGATCTCCGGCGCTCCGGTCGTGTTGCAGGAGTGTGACACTGTCGCAACACTCGGAGGAGAACCGACTTCCGATCACGCCGGTTACTTGCCAGCTGCCCAGCGGCACGGGCAAACGCGGCAGCGTAGTTGACTAAAAAAGAACCAGGGAGTTTCTCATGCAGCGCACCTCTTTCCTGGCAACCACCGCCCTGCGCTCGGCCGCCGTGATCGGTCTGATGGCGATGGCCACGCCGGCCTTCGGGCAGCAGAAGGCGGGCGCCACGGCCGCCGACGAGGCGCGGGCCGCTGCCGTGAGCAACTCGCAGGCGCCGGATTGCGCGGCCAACCCGGCCGCACCCGGCTGCGACCCCAACGGCACCGCCGAAACAGCGCAGCAGGACGTGCTGGTGACAGGGTCGCGCATCCGCCGTCCCGAGCTCGAGTCGGCGACCCCCGTCGCGGTGATAGGGTCCGAGCTGCTGCAGCGGCAGGGCATCACCAACACGCAGGACGCGCTCAATCAGCTGCCGCAGGTTGGCATCCCGGGCCTGAGCCGGACCAACAGCAACTTTCTGACGAGCGGCAACGGCGTCGCCACGGTCGATCTGCGCAACCTGGGCGACAACCGCACGCTCGTGCTGGTGAACGGCCGCCGCTTCGTCGCGGGGCTGGCCGGCACGTCGGTGGTCGACGTCAACAACATACCCGCGGATTTCATCGATCGCATTGAGGTCGTGACAGGCGGCGCGTCCGCCGTGTACGGGTCAGACGCGATCGCCGGCGTCGTGAACTACGTGCTCAAGGACA
This sequence comes from uncultured Sphingomonas sp., assembly GCA_964247925.1. Taxonomy (GTDB): domain Bacteria; phylum Pseudomonadota; class Alphaproteobacteria; order Sphingomonadales; family Sphingomonadaceae; genus Sphingomonas. The sequence goes on along the minus strand of CAXTWJ010000122.1, from coordinate 6,812 downwards.
ATTTCCAGGGCGTTACCGCCCGCGCGCAGTACGGCATCACGTCTCGCGGCGACAACCGGAACTATTCCGCCAGCCTCTCCGCCGGCACCAAGTTCGGGGCCGACGACCGTGGCGCCATCATGGGCAATTTCACCTATGACCGCGATTATGGCCTGCTCTCCAGCCAACGCGCCATTTCGGCCCAGGATTGCAGCGCGGCGGGGTGCGGCCCGCAGTCGTATAGCACCTACGCTCCCCAAGGTCGGTTCCAGCTCTACCGGAACGGCGCGGCGACCGGCAACGGTGGCGGCTTCACGTCGAACCTGTTCACCTTCAACCCCGACAATAGCCTGGTGATCGGCTTCCCGACCGGATACGGCTTCAACCGGGAGGCGTTGCGCCGTATCTCGACGCCGGTTGAACGCTACATCGGCACGGCCATCGGGCATTATAAGTTGACCGATGCCGTCGAGGCCTATGTCGAGGGTACCTATGCCAAGGTGAAGTCATCGTCGCAGATCGAGCCCTACGCGCTGGGATCCGATACCGACCTCGGCTTCGGCTATTCGATCAACAACCCGTTTATCCCCGTCGCCATCCAGCAGCAGATCGCGGTGCGAAACAGCGACGCCATCCTGACTAACAATGTCGACCAGATTTCATTCCGCCGCCGGCAGAACGACGTGTTCAGCCGCAGCAATCGTAACGACCGCGACACGTATCGGATCGCTGGCGGGTTTCGCGGCGAATTCGCGCAGGGTTGGAACTACGACGCGTCGGTCGTCTACGGCGAGCTGAAGGACCACACGGAAACCGAGGACCTCGATCTGGTCAAGTACGCCCAAGCGCTCGACGCCGTGCGCGACTCAACGGGTCAGATCGTCTGCCGCGACGCCGCCGCCCGGGCTGCCGGCTGCGTGCCAATCAACCTGTTCGGCTACAACACCGTGTCGCCGGCTGCCGCCAGCTACGTGGCGGCGGCCGTGCCCCGGACGGATGACATCAAGAATACCGAGTGGGTCGGCACCGTCGCCGTCACTGGTCCGATCTTCACCTTGCCGGGCGGCCCCGTACAGGTATCGGTCGGTGGCGAGTATCGGCGCGAGAAGAGCGTCGACAACCTCGATCCGCTGACCAACGCGGGCCAGAACACGGGCAACCAGTTGTCCGACACAGTCGGGAAATTCGACGTCAAGGAGGCTTTCGGCGAGCTGCAGGTGCCGCTGCTCAAGGATCAGCGCTTCTTCCAGTCACTGTCGCTGCAGGGGGCAGCGCGCTATTCCGATTATTCGACGATCGGTCACGTGTTCAGCTGGAACGCGGGCGGCGAGTATGCGCCCTTCTCCGGCCTGCGCCTGCGCGGCAACTATGCCGTGGCAAACCGGGCTCCCAACATCGGCGAGTTGTTCTCGCAGCCGTCGGAGACCTTTCCGACCGTCAACGATCCCTGCGACGGCGTCACCGCGACGTCCCAGGGCACCTTCGACGCGGCTTGCCGCGCCACGCCTTCGGTCGCGGCCGCGATCGCCCGCAACGGCAGCCTGACCTACACGCTCGCCGATATCCAGGGCATCAACGGCTTTGACGGCGGCAACCGCAACCTGCGCGAGGAGAAGGGCAAGACGTTCACGGCAGGCGCCGTTATCGCCCCGCAACAGGTCAGCGGGCTGAGTCTGACCGTCGATTACTTCAACATTAAGATCGAGAATGCGATCGGGACTATTCCGCGCGACACGTCCATCCAGCAGTGTCTAGCGACTGGCCTGCCGCAGTTCTGTAATAACGTGATCCGCAATCCCAATTCCGGCTTTGTGACCACAGTCAACGCGCAGCTGATCAATATCGCGACGTTCAAGACGAGCGGCATCGACGTGGACCTGCGTTACGGGCACCGCTTGGGCCTGCTCGGCGCCGACCGTCTAGACCTACACGGATTCTACACGCATACGCTGCGTTACCGTACCCAGTCCGATCCGTCGGCGCCCGTTGACAGCGGTGTCGGCAATCTGGAATATGGTGAGGTCTTCCGAGACAAGGTCAGCACGACTTTCAGCTACTCGCTGGAGCAGTTTAGCCTCAACTGGACGGTGAATTATCTCAGTCACATGACCGATTACGTCCGTAGCGAGTTCGTCGACATCGCGCCCGACCTGCCGGCTGACATCGCCGCTCACAACGAGATCAAGTCGCGCTTCTATCACAACGTCCAAGCCAGCTTCGACGTCGGCCCGGAGCGTTCGTTTCAGTTCTTCGTGGGCGTGAACAATCTGTTCGACCGCAAACCGCCGAAGCTGGAGGACACGGTATTCAACGGTACAATCACCGGCACGACGACGGCGGCGGATGTTTATGATCCTTTCGGTCGCCGTTTCTACGCGGGTGCGCAGATCCACTTTTAGGATCGGCGCACTTCGTCGCCAACGGGAGGCTTGGGTCGCCTCGGCGACTATGCCGTCCTTGTAAGTAGTGCTTCAAATAAACCGGGCCGTGGGCGGAAGAAGCACCCCCCCCCCCCCCAA
>CAXTWJ010000122.1:0-4304 GCA_964247925.1 uncultured Sphingomonas sp. | reverse complement strand
CCACCCGCGGCGGCGGCGGACGTCAATACCGGTAATGATCCGGCTTGAACGGTCCCTCGACCGGCACCCCGATATACCCCGCCTGCTTGGGCGTCAGCTGCGACAGGTGGACGCCCAGCTTCGCCAGGTGCAGCGCCGCCACCTTCTCGTCCAGGTGCTTGGGCAGGACATAGACCTGGTTCTGATACTCGTCGCCCTTGGTCCACAGCTCGATTTGCGCGAGCGTCTGGTTGGTGAAGCTGGCGGACATGACGAAGGACGGGTGCCCCGTCGCGCAGCCCAGGTTCACCAGCCGGCCCTTCGCCAGCACGATGATCTGCTTGCCGTCCGGAAACTCGACCAGGTCGGTGCCGGGCTTCACCTCGGTCCACTTGTAGTTGGACAGCGCCGCGATCTGGATCTCGCTATCGAAGTGGCCGATGTTGCACACGATCGACATGGGGCGCATCGCCTTCATGTGATCGGCGGTGATCACGTCGGCATTGCCGGTCGCGGTGCAGAAGATGTCGGCGCGCTTCACCGCCTCTTCCATCGTCACGACCTCGAAGCCCTCCATCGCCGCCTGTAACGCGCAGATCGGGTCGATCTCCGTCACCATCACGCGCGCGCCGCCGTTGCGCAAGCTCTGGGCCGAGCCCTTGCCGACATCGCCGAAACCCGCGACGCAGGCGACCTTGCCCGCCAGCATTACGTCGGTCGCGCGGCGGATCGCGTCCACCAGCGACTCCTTGCAGCCGTACAGATTGTCGAACTTCGACTTGGTAACGCTGTCGTTGACGTTGATCGCGGGAAAGGGCAGCTCGCCCTTCTTGGCGATCTCGTACAGCCGGTGGACGCCCGTGGTCGTCTCTTCACTGACTCCCTTCAGGTTCATGACCGTCTGCGTCAGATAGCCGGGCCTGCGCTTGATGAACGCCTTGAGCGCGCGCTGGAACTCGACCTCCTCGTCATTCTCCGGCTCGGCGAAGCTCTCGCCGCGCTCCAGCTTGGCGCCCCACAGCGCGAACATCGTCGCGTCGCCGCCGTCGTCAAGGATGATGTTGGCGGTCTGGTCGCCCCAGTCGAAGATCTGTCCGACATAGTCCCAGTAATCCGCCAGGCTCTCGCCCTTGATCGCGAACACGGGCACGCCGGTCGCGGCGATCGCGGCCGCGGCATGGTCCTGCGTGGAGAAGATGTTGCACGTCGCCCAGCGCACGTCCGCGCCGAGCGCGGTCAGTGTCTCGATCAGCACGGCCGTCTGGATCGTCATGTGCAACGAGCCGGTGATGCGCGCGCCCTTCAAGGGCTGCGCCGCGCCGCACTCCTGGCGCAGCGCCATCAAGCCGGGCATCTCGGTCTCGGCGATGTCGATCTCGCGGCGACCGAACTCGGCGAGGCCGATATCGGCGACGACATAGTCGTGGGTGGCGGTAGCGAGCGCGGTGGCCACGGGCGGAACTCCTGAAATCTTGCGTGATCGGCGAGGCGTACCCCCGTGCCGGATGCGCGCGGCCATAGCCGGACGACGCATATAAAGAAAGCTTTATGTCCGCTGCGCCGCCCTGTCGGCTCAGGCGTGCCCCGCTCCGCCGACGAGCAGGCGCGGGTCGATTCCGCTGGTCGCCAGCCCCGCCGCCCAGCGCGCGTCGGCGGCGGTCTCGAACAGCAGCGCCGGCCCGGCGGCCACATTGAGCCAGCCCGGCCCGGCCAGCTCGCCGTCCAGCTGCCCCTCGCCCCAGCCGGCATAGCCGAGCGCGACCAGCCATCGGCCCGGCCCCTTGCCCGCCGCGATCGCGCGCAACACGTCCACCGTCGCCGACAGCGCCCACCGCCCGGCGACGTCGATCGTCCCCTGCCCGCTCCAGTCCAGGCTGTGCAGCACGAACCCGCGCCGCGGCTCGACCGGGCCGCCGAAATGCACGGGCGCGTCCGGGCTGTCGCCAGCCTCGATCCCGAACTGTTCGAGCAGGTCGTGAAAGCCCAGCCCGGCGATCCTTGCGCCCACCCCGATGCCGACAGCGCCGCCAGCGTCGTGCGCGCACATCGCGATCACCGCGCGGGCGAAGCGGGGATTGGTCATGCCGGGCGTGGCGAGCAGGAACTGGCCGGAAAGATAGCGAGCGTCGTCCATCACTTGCGCCGTAACGCATCGGAGCACCGATCGTCGCGCTTGAAATGCCGGGCCGCATGGGGGACGGCGGCCGCGAAGGAGACTCGACCCATGACCATCGCCATCGGTGACCGCCTACCCGACGCCACGCTGATCAAGGTCACGCCCGACGGCACCGACCCGGTCACCACGGCCGATTACTTCGCCGGCCGTCGCGTCGCGCTGTTCGCCGTGCCGGGCGCGTTCACGCCGACCTGCTCGGCGCGCCACCTGCCCGGCTTCGTCGAGAAGGCCGAGGCGTTGCGTGCCAAGGGCGTCGATGAGGTCGCCTGCACCGCCGTCAACGACGCATTCGTGCTCGCCGCCTGGGCCAAGTCGTCGGACGCCGCCGGGATCACGATGCTGGCCGACGGCAACGGCGCCTTCGCCGATGCGTTGGGCCTCAGCTTCGACGGGTCGAAGTTCGGCATGGGCAAGCGGTCGCAGCGTTACTCGATGATCGTCAACGACGGCGTGGTGGAGCAGCTCAATGTCGAACAGCCGGGCGAGTTCAAGGTGAGCTCGGCGGACTACCTGCTCGAGACGCTCTGAACGGGCCTGACTTGCCACTGTCACCGGGGCCGCGTAGCGGCTCCGGATGACAACCGCTTCCCAGATCGTCGCCGATCTCGACCAGCTCTATCGCGCCGCCGTGGACCGGCTCCAGGCCGCGCTGACCGCCTATCTCGCCGACGGCGCCCGCCCCGATCCCGCGAGCCGTACCGACGGCAGTTTCGCCTATCCCGAGATCCGCGTCCGCTATCGCGGCGGCGACGGCAGGCCCGCGCCCATGCGCTCGTTCGGCCGGCTGGTGTCGCCCGGTGAGTACCGCATCTCCGTCACCAAGCCCGCGCTGTTCGCCGACTATCTCGCCGAGCAGCTGACCCTCCTGATCGAGGACTATGGCGTCATGGTGGAGGCGGTGCCGGGCCGGCAGGAGATTCCGTTCCCCTATGTGCTGGACCCCGGTCACGCGCTCAGCCTGGACGAGGTGTCCGCCGCCGAGCTCGCGCGCTGGTTCCCCGCCACCGAACTGCAGCAGATCGGCGACGAGGTGGCCGACGGGCTGTGGATCTCGATCGACGGCACGCGCCCGCTGGCGCTGTTCGACGCCCTGCGCACTGATTTCAGCCTCGCGCGGCTGCGTCATTATACCGGCACGCCGACCGAGCACACGCAGCGCTACGTGCTGTTCACCAACTATCACCGCTATGTCGATGAGTTCGTCCGCTGGGCCGCGTCGCAGCTTGGAGACGGCAGCCGCTACGCCGCGCTGTCCGGCGCGGGCGGCGTGCTGATCGAACGGCCGGAGGACGTCGATCAGATCATCAGCGACAGCGCTTGGCGCCGGCATCAGATGCCCGCCTACCACCTGATCGCCGCCGACGGGACCGGCATCACGCTGGTCAATATCGGCGTCGGCCCATCCAATGCGAAAACGATCTGCGATCACCTGGCGGTGATGCGGCCGGAGGCGTGGTTGATGATCGGGCATTGCGGTGGCCTGCGCCCCTCACAGCGGATCGGCGATTACGTCCTCGCCCACGCCTATCTGCGCGACGATCACATCATGGACGACGTGCTGCCGCCCGAGATCCCGGTGCCCGCCATCGCGGAAGTGCAGGTCGCGCTCGCCCGTGCCGCGGAGATCGTGTCGGGCCAGTCGGGCGAGGAGCTCAAGCGGCGGCTGCGCACCGGCACGATCGTCACCACCGACGACCGCAACTGGGAGCTCCGCTACTCGCGCTCCGCGCTGCGCTTCTCGCTCAGCCGGGCGGTGGGCGTCGATATGGAATCGGCGACGATCGCGGCGCAGGGCTATCGTTTCCGCGTGCCCTATGGGACGCTGCTGTGCGTGTCGGACAAGCCGCTGCACGGCGAGCTGAAGCTGCCCGGTCAGGCCAACCGCTTCTACGAGCGCGCGATCAGCGAGCATATGCGGATCGGGATCGAGACGTGCGAGCAGCTGCGCCAGGAGGGCGGCAAGCTGCACAGCCGCAAGCTGCGCGCCTTCGACGAGCCACCCTTCCGGTAAGCGGCGGAAACGATTCGGGACGGGTGCGTTACGCTACCGAATCAACTCAGGGAGCCCGCACCATGGCCGACACGCCCGACACCCCCGACACGCCCGCCGCGGCGGAGGACCCCAAGCCGGCCCGCCGCCGCGCCGCGC
>CAXTWJ010000121.1:0-7853 GCA_964247925.1 uncultured Sphingomonas sp. | reverse complement strand
GGTGCATATACGGCACCGCGCCCGCGCCGACATTGTCGGGGTCGGAAGCGGCATTGGCCATGAACCACAGCGTCGCGGTCTGCAGGTCGCCCAGCGCCTTCTCCAGCCGCATGGCGATCTCGGCCGTGGCCTCGACCTGCTTCGCCGCGGCGATCTCGCCAGCCACCAGCGTGCCGAACCGCTGCACCGCGCGGCCACCGCCCTGCGCCAGCTTGCGCCCGACCAGGTCCATCGCCTGCACGCCGTTCGTGCCCTCGTAGATCATCGCGATCCGGGCATCGCGCACATACTGCTCCATGCCCCATTCGGCGATGTAGCCGTGGCCGCCATAGACCTGCTGCGCGTCCGTCGCGATCAGGTAGCCCATGTCGGTGCCATAGCCCTTGATCACGGGCGTCAGCAGCCCGATCAGGTCGGCCGCCATCTGGCGCTCGTCCTCGTCGGTGGCGAGATGCTCCAGATCGACCTGCAGCGCCCCCCACAGGCATAGCGCGCGCAGGCCCTCGGTCAGCGCCTTGGCGCGCATCAGCATCCGGCGGACGTCGGCATGGACGAACAGCGGATCGGCCTTTTCCGCCGGCTCGGCGGCGCCGGTCAGCGCACGGCCCTGGCGCCGGTCGCGCGCATAGGCGACCGCGTTCTGATACGCGGTCTCCGCCACGCCCAGCCCCTGCAGCCCGACGCCGAGCCGCGCGGCGTTCATCATGATGAACATGGCGGCGAGGCCCTTCATCTCCTCGCCGACCAGCCAGCCGGTCGCGCCATCATAGTTCATCACGCAGGTCGAGTTGGCGTGGATGCCCATCTTGTGCTCGATCGAGCCGCAGGTGACCGCGTTGCGCGCGCCCAGCGCGCCGTTGTCGTTCACCAGGACCTTGGGTACCACGAACAGGGAAATGCCCTTGGACGAGTCCGGCGCGCCCGGCGTCTTGGCCAGCACCAGATGGATGATGTTCTCGGTCAGGTCGTGCTCGCCCGACGAGATGAAGATCTTGGTACCCGTGATCGCGTAGCTGCCGTCGGCGTTCGGCTCCGCGCGGGTGCGGATCAGCCCCAGGTCGGTGCCGCACTGCGGCTCCGTCAGGTTCATGGTCCCGCCCCACTCGCCCGAGACCAGCTTCGGCACATAGGTCTGGCGCTGCTCGTCGGAGCCCTTGGCGACCAGCGCGGCGATCGCGCCATGAGTCAGGCCGGGATACATGGCGAACGCCATGTTCGATGAGATCATGTACTCCTGGAACGCGGTGGCGACGACGTGCGGCATCCCCTGCCCGCCATATTCGGGCGCATTGCCCAGCGTCGCCCAGCCGCTCTCGACATATTGGCGATACGCCTCCTTGAACCCGGCCGGCGTCGTGACGCTGCCGTCGGGATGGCGCGTGCAGCCTTCCGCGTCGCCCGACTGATTGAGCGGAAACAGCACTTCGGCGACGAAGCGCCCGCCCTCGTCCAGCACCGCATCGACCACGTCGGGCGTCGCCGCCTCGAACCCGGGCTGGTTGGCGTAGCGGTCGAGCCCGACGACGTGCTCCAGCACGAAGCGCGTGTCGCGGACGGGGGGCGTGTAGGTGGGCATGATCTATCCTCTATCCTGGGCACGGCCGGCTTCGAGCACGGCCACGAAATCTTCCAACTCGGCCACCGCCGCGTCGATGTCCTGCTTCTGCGCGGTGAGCAGCGCGATGCGGTCGCGGCACCGCTCGATCGCCACCGCGCGCTGATGCCGCCGCCCGTCGCCCAGATCGTACAGGTCGATCATCTCGCGGATGGCGGACAGGCTGAACCCCACGCGCTTGCCGCGCAGGATCCAGGCGAGCCTGGCCCGGTCGCGATGCGAATAGATCCGTTGCGTCCCGCGCCGCTCGGGCGCGATCAGCCCCTCATCCTCGTAGAAACGCAGCGCGCGCGCGGTCACCTCGAACTCGGCGCACAGTTCCGCGATGGAATAGCGGTCCCGGTCGGGGTGCGCGGGGACGCTGGCGAAGGCTGGCGCATGGGCGGCGGTGGCCATGCCCCGCCGCTACGCTCGCTTGACGTTTACGTCAACGTTCGTCCGTGGCCCCCGACCTTCTCGCGCAACACGATCGGCATTGCACGTCACCGCTTGCGCGTCAGCTCGCGCATCGCGGCGTCCATTCCGGCCAGCGTCAGCGGGTACATCCGGTCGGTCATCAACTCGCGGACGATTCGCGCCGATTGCGAATAGCCCCATTGCGCCTCCGGCACCGGGTTCAGCCACACCGCCGCCGGGTAGGTCGTGCAGAGCCGCTGCAACCAGACCGCGCCCGCCTCCTCGTTGAAATGCTCCACCGACCCGCCCGGATGAGTGATCTCATACGGGCTCATCGCCGCGTCGCCGACCAGCACCAGCTTGTAGTCGTGGCCGAACCTGTGGAGCACGTCCCACATCGGCGTGCGCTCCTGGAAGCGGCGGCGGTTGTCCTTCCACACGCCCTCGTATGGGCAGTTGTGGAAATAGAAGAACTCGAGATTCTTGAACTCGCTCGTGGCGGCGGAGAACAGTTCCTCGCACAGCTTCACGAACGGGTCCATCGAGCCACCGACGTCGAGGAACAGCAGCAGCTTGACCGCATTGTGCCGCTCGGGTCGCATCCGCACGTCCAGCCAGCCCTGCCGCGCGGTGCCGTCGATCGTCGCGTCGATGTCCAGCTCGTCGGCCGCACCCTCGCGCGCGAAGCGGCGCAGGCGGCGGAGCGCGACCTTGATGTTGCGCGTGCCCAGCTCCTTCGTGCTGTCGAGGTTGCGGAACTCGCGCTGGTCCCACACCTTGATCGCGCGGCCGTGCTCGCCTTCCCCGCCGATCCGCACGCCTTCGGGGTTGTAGCCGCCATTGCCGAACGGTGAGGTGCCGCCGGTGCCGATCCACTTGGAGCCGCCTTCATGCCGCTCCTGCTGCTCGGCCAGGCGTTGCTTCAGCGTTTCCATGATCTCGTCCCAGGAGCCGAGCGCCTTGACGCGCTCCATCTCCTCGGGCGTCAGGAACTTCTCCGCGACCGCGCGCAGCCAACCCTCCGGGATGTTCGCCGCTTCCGTGCCCATCGTGGTCGCGACGCCGCGGAACACCTTGGCGAAGACCTGGTCGAACCGGTCGAGCAGCCCCTCGTCCTTCACATAGACGGAGCGTGACAGGTAATAGAACTCCTCGGGCGTCCGCCCGATCACCTCGCGGTCCAGCGCCTCCAGCAGCAGCAGGTGCTCCTTGAGGCTGGCGGGAATGCCCGCCGACCGGAGCTCGTCGAGGAATTGCAGGAACATGGACCGCCCGACGCTTAACGCGGCGCTAACCCAACAAAGATTAGAGCGCGCCAACAATGGAGGCTGGGCGTAGCATGGCGGCGACGGGCGACGCGAGTGCGATCGACGACATGGCGCGCAACTGCGGCCAGGTGGCGATCGGCGCGACCGAAGCCCACGGCCATATGGTGCGCGTCTCCGCCACCATCCGCGACCAATTGCAAACGCTCGCCGCCCTGCAGGACATCACCGCCTCGGTCTCCGCCGAACAAGCCCAAAGCGCCCGATCGACGCTGGAGGCGCGGCGCATCGCCGACGACAGCTCCACCCATGTGCAGGAGGGCGCGGCGATGATCGCGCGCTCCATCGGCGACTTCGGCTCCCTGACCGACCTGGTCGTGCGCCTGGGCGAACATCTGTCGCGCTTCGCGACCGCCATGGAGGACGTGCGCCGCGTCACCGCCGACATCGACGCGCTGGCGCGTACCACCAACGTGCTGGCCTTGAACGCCACGATCGAGGCGGCGCGCGCGGGCGAGGCGGGTCGCGGCTTCGCGGTCGTCGCCGACGAGGTGAAGCGGCTTGCCCACTCGACGCGCACCGCCAACGAGGCGATCGAGACGCGCATCGCCAGCCTGGCGCAGGAGGCGAGCGGCATCGCCGGCGAGCTGGGCGTGGGCGTCAGCAAGGCCCGTGCGGCGCAGGACCGGTTCGGCGCGATCGACGGCGTGCTGGGCGAGGTCACGCGGCTGGCGGAGCTGGTGACGCAGCAGTCCGACGAAATGGTCCGCACGTCCAACCTGGTCGAAGCGGGCGTGACGCGCGTCCGCGACGGGCTCGACGGCTTCGTCCGCGACGCACGCGCCAACGGCGAGCAGCTGATCGCGGCGGAGCGCAACGTGACCGAACTGGAGATCCTGTCCAACCGGATGTTCGACCGGCTGGTGACCGGCGGCTTCGCGCGTGACGATCAGCGATTCGTGGAAATCGCGATCGCCGGGCGCGACGAGGTGAAGGCACTGGTCGAGGGCGCGATCGCGCGCGGCGAGATCAGCGCGAGCGCGATGTTCGACACCGATTATCGAGAGATCGCCGGCTCCGCCCCGCCGCGCTACGACACGCGCTACGCCGACTGGGCGGACGCGCATATCAGCCCGATCATCAACCGCGTGCATCGGAGCGATCCCCGGATCGAGGGCTCGGTCTGCTCGGACGTCAACGGTTATCTGCCCACCCACGTCACCGACCGATCGCTGACGCCGCGGCCGGGCGAGGTGGACTGGAACGACCTGAACTGCCGCAACCGCCGCATCCTGATGGACGCCGCGACCGAGCGCGCGGTCAGGAGCACCGCGCCGTTCACCATGTCGGTCTATCAGATCAACCGCCGGTCGCAGCGGGTGATCGTGAAGAGCGTCTATGTGCCGCTGTTCTTCAACGGGCGGCGCTGGGGCAATTTCGAGATCGCGTACCACGACGCGCAGCCCGCAGCGGCCGCAGCTTAGCGGCGGTCCAGACCGGCAAGCACGGCCGGCATCGGTCCGCCGACGACCGACGACACGGCCCCTCGATTGCCGGCGAGGCAGGCGCTCAGGACAAGCTTCGCCGCGGCGCTTCCCGAATTACCCGCCCAGCACCGGCAGATCCACGAAGCTGCCGTCCGGCCCCACATCGATCTTGACCGTCGCCTTGCGGTAATCGCCCGCCTTCGCGTCGAAGATGTTGGGCACATAGGTCTGCGGGTTGCGGTCATAGAGCGGAAACCAGCTCGACTGCACCTGTACCATGATCCGGTGCCCGGGCAGGAAGACATGGTCGGCGTTGGGTAGCACCACCTTCAGCGTCGCGGGCTGGCCGGGAACGAACGCCTTGGGCGCAGACAGGCTGTCGCGATACCGGCCGCGCAGGATGTCCATGGCGACCGGCAGCTGATAGCCGCCCAGCTTGTGATCGGGGCCATAAACGTCAGGATAGACGTCGATCAGCTTCGCCACGAAATCGCCGTCGGTGCCCGTCGTCGTCAGGTGCAGCGTCACCGCCGCCGCGCCGGCGATCGCGACCGGGTGATCGAGCGGCAGCGTGGTATAGGTGAGCACGTCCGTGCGGTCCGAGAATACTCGCTGGTCATCGACCAGCCACTCCCGCCAGGTCGAGTTCTCGGCATAGGTCGGCCGGATCGGGCGCAGGCGATAGGGGATCGGCTTGGCGGGGTCGCTGACATAGTCGTCCGCGCTCGCCGCCCCCGGCGGTGTTCGGCCCAGCGCGCCGTTCGCGCCGAACCACCAGCGTTGCGCGGCCGAAGCGGCGGGCCAGCCGTCCAGCCGCTGCCACCGGTTCGCGCCCGTCTGGAACGCGAGCACACGCGGCATATCGAACGGCTTGCCCCCGGTCTTCAGGTTGGCGTCGAGGAACGGGATCAGCGTCTCCTGCCGGAACTGCTTGGCGGTGTCCGCGTCGAATCTGATCGGCCCCAGGCTGGAGCCGTCCCCCGCCCAGCCGCCGTGCCGCCAAGGGCCGAGCACCAGGTGCTCGAGGCCGCGCGGATCGACCGGCGCCAGCGCCTCGAACGCGGCGACGGCGCCGTAGATGTCCTCCTGGTCCCATTGCCCCGCAACCCACAGGGTCGGCACGCTCGGCGCGCGACGCGGCAGGATGTCTTCCAGCGCCTGCGCCTGCCAATAAGCGTCATAGGTGGGGTGATCATGGAGCCGCTGGACGACCGGGAGCTGCCCCAGCCCGTGCGCGCGGACGAAGTCGCTCGCCGACCCTGCACGCAGCCACTCGTCATAATCGTCGTAGGACGAGCGCCACAAGTCGCCCGCCTCGCCCTTGGCCTTGTCCTGGCTGAAATAATAATCATAGCCCGCGACCCGCGTCGCGCCGCCGTGGAAGTCGTCATCGCCCTTGTAGGTGTTGATGACCGGGTTGGCCGGCACCGCGGCCTTCAGCGCCGGATGCGGGTCGGTCAGCGCCATCGCGACCATCATCCCGTCATAGCTCGTGCCGATCATGCCGACGCGACCGTTGCTCTCCGGCACGTGCTTCACCAGCCAGTCGATCGTGTCCCAAGCGTCGGTCGCGTGATCGACCTTGCCCGGGTTGTCGGGCCCGCGCAGCGGCCGCTCGTTGACATACACGCCGTCGGAGCCGTGCTTGCCGCGCACGTCCTGGAACGCGAGGATGTAGCCCGCGCGCACCAACTCCGCATTGGCGTTGCTCACCAGCTGCTCAGGGTCGGGGCTCGCCCCGTCCTTGATCGCGCTGTTCGCGTCATAGGGCGTCCGGTCGAGCAGGATGGGCGCGTCGCGCAGCCCTTTCGGGATCAGCAGCACGGTGTGCAGCTTGACGCGGTCGCGCATCGGGATCTCGATCACGCGGCGTTCGTACCGAAAGGTCGCGGTCGCCGGCTTGAAGGCCTTGGGGATATCCGATGGCGGCTCCTGCGCCAGCCCCGGGCTCGCCAGCGCCAGCAACCCCGCCCCGATCATCGCCTGCATACGCCCTCCGCCGCTCATCTGGAGGGTCGTGGCACAGCGGCGGGCGGCCGCCTAGCCGTCAGCGCGCGATAGTGCCCGGGACGTAGGAGTCGATCAGCGCGCCGACATAGTCCGGGTTGCGCCCCGTCAACTCTGACGCCTGGTGCCCGTCGCCATAGATGAAGCCGGCGACCTGGTAGGTCGTACCGCCCAGCCCGTCCGAGTCGCGAAACCAGACCCTGACCTGCGACCAGTCATTGTCCGGCGACACGTCGAACAGCGTCACGTCCTGTTCGGCATGGCCACGCTCGCCGTTCAGCCGCGACCAGTTGGCGTGGGTCAGCATCACCACGCGCTTCTCCACCACGCGGCTGACCACCGCGACATGGCCCAGCGGCAGGCGACCCGTCTTGGCGAAGACGATAACTGCGCCTGGCCTGGGCCGGTGCCCGCGCTGGTAGCGCCCGTCTGCCTGGTCCCACCACGTCCACGCGTCGCCGTAGATCTCGATGCCCGAGGCCGCGCGCGCGAACGGCACGCACTGGCCGACATAGCCGAGCAGCGAGCCCGCCTGCGCGGCGGTCCCGCCCAGGAGCAGGCTCGCGATACCAATGCAGCGACTCAGCCTGACCACCGACCGAGGATAGCCCGCGCGGCTGACCATCACCTTGCCCGTCATGGTTAACGCGCGACGGCCGGTCGCGAAAACTGCTCAGTTCGGCCGGTTGGCCTGCCGCTTGGCCATGAACGCCAGCCGCTCGAACAGCATCACGTCCTGCTCGTTCTTCAGCAGGGCGCCGTGCAGCGGCGGGATCGCCTTGGCCGGATCGCGGCTCTGCAGCACGTCGAGCGGCAAGTCCTCGTGCAGCAGCAGCTTGAGCCAGTCCAGCAGCTCGCTCGTGGAGGGCTTTTTCTTCAGCCCCGGCACGTCGCGGACGTCGTAGAAGATATCCATGGCCTTCGAGACCAGGATCTTCTGGATGCCCGGAAAGTGGACATCGACGATCGCCTGCATCGTTTCGCGGTCGGGAAACTTGATATAGTGGAAGAAGCAGCGGCGCAGAAAGGCGTCGGGCAGCTCCTTTTCGTTGTTGGACGTGATCACCACGATCGGCCGCTCGA
>CAXTWJ010000120.1:0-7859 GCA_964247925.1 uncultured Sphingomonas sp. | reverse complement strand
GATCAGCTGCGAGTGGTACGTCAAGCTCGAGCAAGGTCGCGAGGTGTCGGCATCGATCGGGACGATCGCCGCGCTCGCACGGGCGCTGATGCTCGACGACGGCGAGGCGGCGCACCTGCGCAGGCTGGCCGGCCGCGGTCCCGTAACGCCGTTCGTCCGCGAGACGGTGCCGGAGATCATCGACCTCATCATCCGCGGCCTGCCCGAACCCGCCTACATGACGGGCGCCCGCTGGGACGTCCTGGCGTGGAACGCCGCGGCGGACCGGCTTTTCGGCTTTTCGACGATGGCCGAGGTCGAGCGCAACATCCTCCGTTATATGCTGACCACGCCGGCGGCGCGCGCGCTGTTCGGCGGCGGTTGGGCGGCGGAAGCTCAGCGGATGATCGCGCTGTTCCGGACGACGTACGACCAGCTGGGAGGCGACCCCGCTTTTCAGGAGATGGTGACGGACCTCGGCGCGATCTCCGCAGAGTTTCGGGAATGGTGGTCCTCCCACCACGTCGCGACCCCGTCGGCGGGTCTCAAGGTGCTCAGTCCGAAGGTAGGGGACGGTGAGACGTACGCCTATGCCAGCCTTCAGGCGAACGACGATCCCCGTCTGAAGCTGGCCTTGTACACACGAGTCGACCCGCACGTGCAGCACAGCCCGGGGTAGCTTCATCGTCGTGCGACTGAGCGGTGGAGAGGCCGCTCGCCAACATTCGAAGCATCCGATTTGGCTGGAAGGGCGACATTGGCGAGCCGAGCCTCCCGCTTAGCGGATCAGGACCAGCAGCTTGCCGTGAGCGTGACCTGCCAAACTCGTTTCCATGGCCGTATGCCAGTCGTCGAGCGGGAACGTCCGGGCGATCGGGATAGTGAACTTGCCCTCCGCTGCGAGCGCCGCGAAACGGGAGAGTACGTCGTATCGAAGACCGCCGCCCTCATCGACACTGGACCGCACGCCGAGCTCCTTGGCGGCCTCCATGTCCGTGATCGTCAGCACGCGCCTGGGATCCCCGCCGGCGATCGCGACGAGATCGGGCAGGATGCCCCGTCCCGGCGGCGAGGTGTCGAGCACGACATCCGGGCTACCGCCGGCCAGGTCGCGGACCCGCTCGACCATGCCCTCGCCGTACGGTGTCACCGTTGCGCCGAACCCGCGCAGCTGGTCCGCGAAGCTCTCGCCCGCCGTGGCAATGACTCTTGCACCGCGCGTGAGGGCGATCTGGACCGCCGCGAACCCGACCATCGTTCCCGCGCCATGCACGAATACGGTCTGCCCCTCGACGACCGCCAGCGAGTCGATGCTGCGAAACGCCGTCTCGACCACCATGGGAAGCGAGGCACCCGCCACCGGATCGAGCGCGGCGGGCAGGGGCGTCCAGAAATTCAGGATCGCATGATCCGCCAGGCCCGCGCTCGTGCAGTTCGCGTAATCGGGCACGCCGATCACGCGATCGCCGACCGAAACGTCGGTCACGCCTTCGCCGACGGCATCCACGGTGCCGACGATCTCCAGCCCGACGCCGCGGGGAAGCAGCCCCGCAAACAAGCCGCGGCAGAGCGCCCAGTCGGCCGGGTTGAGCCCGCAGACCTCCACGGCCGCACCGACCTGTCCGGGCCCCGGAGCGGGAATGGCCGCTTCGTCCAGGCGCAGCACGTCGGCCGGCTCGCCATAGCCATGAAAGCGAACGGTGCGCGTGGTTCCCGGCTGGCGTTCTGAAGTGTTCATGGTCATCTCCTTGCAATAGGTGGTCGCCTGCGCCGGCCGGTCACCCGCACCATTGTTCGATCGCGGCTTTGCCAAACGTCACTGAGTGACGTATAGCTGGTGTCACTCAGTGACAATAGGGAATGTGCGATGGGCGGTGGGGGAAAGGAGATGCGGCAGCGCCTCAGGCAGGCCGCGCTGGAATTGTATTGCGATCAGGGTTTCGACGGGACGACCGCGGCGCAGATCGCGGCTCGGGCAGGCGTCACCGGACGCACGTTCTTCCGCCACTTCGCCGACAAGCGGGAGGTCCTGTTCGAGGAGGAGGCGCTGCGAGCGACGCTGGTGGCGGGACTGACCCGGGCGCCGGCTGCCCTGGACGCGCTCGATGCCTTGCGTTGCGCTTTCCAGTCGGCCGAGCCCTTACTGGAAGAAAACCGGCCTACCGCCGACCTGCGCCGGGAGATCATCGCCGCGACCCCGGCCCTCCAGGAGCGCGCGCTGGCCAAGGCGGAGGCCCTGACCAATGATCTGGCCGTCATCCTCGCCCGACGCGGCGTTGAGGATCGATTGGTGAGCCTCGCCGCCCGGATCGGCATGGCCGCCTGCGGCGAGGCGGCTTCGGCGTGGGACGCCGATCCGTCGCAGCCCTTCGGGACGCATCTGGATCGCGCCTTCGCCGATGTGCGCGTTCTTGCAGGCTGATTTGCGCGCCCGCACCCTGGGTTCGGAGCAACGCCTGTCAATCGCCTGGCCATGCTCTCATCGCTTGCAGGGCTATCCTTTGCAGATCGGCCTTTGTCGCGCCCGCCGTCGCGCGAACCACCATGCCGTCGCAAACCGCCGTCACGAACGCAGCCAACGCGGCGGGATCGGTGTCGGCGGGCAGGTCGCCATCGCCTTGGGCGCGCTCCAGTCGGTCCCAAAGCGCAAGCTCGTTCGCCTGCCGCCGCTTGGCGAGCGCGGCGGGAACGTCCCCGTTGTCCGGCCCGGCGGAAAGCCCGCCCAGGATCAGGACGGATCCGGCCGGCGTCATGCCCGGCAGCCGGTCGGCTGCCTCGAACAGCCAGCGTTCGGCCACGGCGCGTGCGGTGGGCGCGGAGAGGATGCGGTCGCGCTGCTCGCCCTCGCAGGTGATATGCCGGTCGAGGACCGCTTCGAATAGCCCCCGCTTGCTCTTGAATGCCGCATAAACGCTCGGGCCGGCCAAGCCCATCGCAGCCGTCAGCGCCGCCATCGATGCACCTTCATAGCCGTGCGCGCAGAACACCTGCATCGCACGGTCCAGCACTTCAGCCTCGTCGAACTGCCGCGGACGCGCCATGCGATCCCTCCGGATATGTATCGGTTGATCTATTACCGTTGACAGCGACGGTCGAGTGCTGGATGGTGTATCGATTGATACACAACAAGGTGGCTCGGTGATGGCGTACTCTCTTGGCGGCAAGGTCGCCGTGGTCACGGGCGGCAGCAGCGGGATCGGCCTCGCCACGGCGGCAAGGCTGGTCGAGGAAGGCGCGCGCGTATTCATTGTCGGACGGCGGCAGGAAGAGCTGGACCGCGCGGTCGCTACGATCGGGAACGGCGTCTCCGCCCTTCAAGGCGACGTGGCCATCGCCGGCGATCTGGATCGGCTCTACGACCGGGTCGCGGCTGAGGCCGGCGGGGTCGACATCGTCGTCGCCAACGCTGCACTGTCGGAGCCGGAAGCGCTTGGCGCGATCACCGAGGACGCGATTGATCGCCAATTCGCCGCCAACGTCAAGGGGGTGATCTTCACGGTGCAGAAGGCCTTGCCGTTGATGCGCGACGGCGGCGCGATCGTGCTGGTGGGTTCGGTCGCCGCGATCAAGGCGGTGCCGTTCCAGAGCGTGTACGCGGCGAGCAAGGCGGCCGTGCGCGCGCTCGCGCGGACCTGGGCCGCCGAGCTGAAGGACCGCCGCATCCGGGTCAACGTCGTCTCGCCGGGGCCGGTCGATACGCCCGGCGCGTCCGCCGTGATGGACGACGCGGCGAAGTCGATGGTCGCCGCCGCCCTGCCGGTCGGCCGGATGGGTCGTCCGGCCGATATCGCCGAAATTATCGTCCTGCTCGCGTCCGACGCGGCCGCGTTCGTCAACGGGGCGGATTACCAGGCCGATGGCGGGTTCGGACAGGTCTGACCGGCTCTGCTCGACATCGATGGTGCCGATGGCGTGGCGACGAATGGCTATGGGTTTGCGATCCTCGTCGGTGGTCGAAGATCTAGTCGGCAAGGTCAGTCCGCTCGGCGATCCTGGCCCTGTTTGTTCGAGAGACCGCGCCGGCCAAGCTGGCGAGGCGATAGGAGCAGCCATGTCGCCTGGGCGGGCCGTCACAGGAATACCTGCAGAACGAGTTGCTGGCGTACGACCAGGACCTTCTCCTGCTTGGCGCGAACTCGGCCCTGTGGGTGTCGGCAGCGCATTGCGGGCGCGTCGCGGTGGCCTGGGAATTTGCATTGGCAGCACGTGGGTAATCCGCGGCTGCGTGCCCAAGAAGCTGCTACGTTGCGCATTTCGCGGACAATGTGGACGACGCCAAGCGCTTCGGCTGCCGGTGCTCAATGACACCCGCTCACTGAAGTTGTTTCAAGGGCGCTGTTCTTGCCGAGGTCAAGCGCCTCAATTCCGCGAATACGTCTGAGCCAATTTTGTGGCTGTAGAACTTCGCCATCTTCGCCATTTCATTGCCGTCGCCGAAGAACTTCACTTCGCGCACGCGGCAAAGCGGCTCGGCATGGAGCAATCGCCACTCAGCCACTCAATCCGTAACTTGGAAGCGGAGCTTGGAACCAAACTGTTCCATCGCACGACGCGGCGGACTTGGCTGACGCGGGCGGGCTCGCGTTTCCTGGCGGACGCCCGACGCGTCCTTAGCGACTTCGAAGCTGCGGTCACGTCGCTGTGCGCTGAAAACGAGGACGATCCGGAGCGCGTTCGCCTGGTGTTGGAAGAGGACCTTGCGGGCGAGCCGTTCACACGTCTGCTGTTCGAGCTGGAGCATCACAGACCGCCGATTGCGGTCGAGGTGCGCGAGCTCACCTACGGAGAGGCGACGCGACTGGTCCGGGATGGCGGCGCGGACCTAGCGCTGACCCTCGACGGTCGAAAACGTGGAGGCTTGTTACAGGTGCGAGGCTGGGCCGAACCGCTAGTCTTGGTGACCTCGCTAGGCCACCCGCTTGCGGAGCGCGACAAGGTTGGCTTGGCCGAGGTTGCAGCTGAAAGTCTCGCTCTGCCGCGCCCGAGCACCTGCCCCGGCTATCTCGCACAGATCGAAGCGTTGCTTGACCTTCACGGAGTTCGCCTCCTTAAGCGCGTAAGCATTCGCCACTGGAACACGGCCGTGAGCTTCGCTTCCACTGGCCGCGCGCTCGCGCTCGTACCCGCGTCGTTCGTCAGCGGCGCGACCTCTGTCGCGGTCATTTCGCTCGCCGAGCCCGATGCCGAGCTTGTGACGTGGTTGCTTCATCCCGAAGAGCTGTCCCCGGCTGCCTCGCTCGTGCTCGAGATAGCCGCGCTGATCGACGCCGACGAAGAAGTCATCAGGTCGGGCCTTGCTTCGCCGGCCTGACGCGCTTTCTTAAAGGCTCGATCGCGGTCCATGAACGCGGCCACCATATGCGGCACAAGCGCGGCGGCATCGACGGACTCGCCGTACGCCGCGCCGAACAGCTCGGCGTAACGGTCAAGGTCGGCCTTGACCGCGGCCGGGAGCACCACCGTCAATCGCATCACCTCGGACCGCGGGAGCGGCCCCAACCTGAGCTTCTCCGTCACGGCCTCACTCCTGCGGCTCGGATTGCGCCAACGCCCGCATAGGGCCGCAACACGAGATCCTTGTTGACGATGACACGGACCGGAAACCCGGGTCGTACGGTCAAGGTGGGCTGGACGTTGAGGTTGCGGCGGGTGACCTGCTGACCGACTTGGTTGACGCTCTCCTCGGCGCTGCGCGAGGTGGCGACCACGACCGTCTGCTGGCCGGTGCCGCCAAGCCCGCTATTTTGCGAGCCGAGCTCGGCCCCAACCCCGAGCAGCGTCGAGAGTGCCGCCCCAGCCAGCAGCTTGCCCCAGTGATTGTCGGTCTCATCCTCGAGCCCGGCGAACCCTTTCGTGTCCGCACCGGGCAGCCGATCGAGCACGATCGAGGCGCCATCGGGCATGATCAGTCGGGTCCAGACCAGCAACACCCGGCTCTGCCCGTAGGATACCTGGGTGTCGTAGGTCCCGAGCAGACGCGAGCCCTGCGGGATCAGCAGCGACTTCCCCGTGACCGTGTCGTAGACGGGTTCGGTGACGGTCGCGATCGCCTGGCCCGGCAGGTCGGAGTTCAGCCCGGTCACCATGGCGGCCGGGATGATCGTGCCCGCCATAACCTGAAACGGCGAGGCGGGCGTCTGCAGCCGGCCCGAAGCGTAGATTTTGGTATCGGTGGCGGCGTTCAGGAACGCCGTCTTCTTGTCCTGCCCGTTTTGGGTGGCCGTCTCATCGGGCCGCGCACTCTCGGCCGAGCCGGGCAGCGCCGCGAACGGGCTGGGTGGCATGGCGGAGGTGGCGACGACCGGTTCGCTGGCTGTGGGCTGGTCGGCCGCGCGCTGGCGCACCTGAACGAACAGCGCGCCGCGCCGGGCCGCTTCGGCCTCTTGTCGCAACCGCTCGCGCTCCGCAGCAGCGGCCTGCTCCTCCGCGGTGGGTCCAGCCGGCGCGGTGGGTGCAGTGACGGGCGCACCCTGCTCCTGCTGGGCGCGCAGGAACGGCCGACCGAGATCGCCCGGTAGCGGTGGCCCGAGGGGTGGCACGCCGGCGGGCAACGCGGGTTTGGGGATGGCGCCGTAGTCGCCGGGCAGGGTGCGCAGCCCCTCGGCGATCGGCTTGCGGTCGGTCGAGTAGAGTTCCTGGGGCGGCGTCCCGCCACCGTGCTGGACGCCGAGTGCCCAGATGGCGAGCCCGCCGACGGTCAGCGCCGAGGCGGAACCGAGCAGGATCAGCGCGCGGCGCGACAGGCGCGTGACGGGCCGCGGCTTGGCCCGCAGCGCCAGTGCCTCGGGCGCGACCTTGGGTTGCGGCGGCACGTTCGGTGGGATCGGCGGCGCGCTGGCGGGCGGAACCGAGCTCATGATCCGAAAATCCCGCGTCGCCGACCATCGGTGCGCTCGATCCGCACCACCTGCTGGCTGTCGCCCCCGAGCCTGAGCTCGGCTGCGCCGAACAGCCGGTCGACCACATAGTAGGGCGCACGGGAGCGATAGTTGACGAGCTGGCTCTCGCCGTTCGGGCCAACCACGAACAGCGGCGGCAGCTCACCTTGCGCGATGCCGACCGGGAACTGGATATAGACCTTCTCGCCGTCGTCGAACGCGCGCACCGGCCGCCAGGGCGGCGTGTCGCCGCTGATCGCATAGCGGAAGTGCAACCGCTCGAGCGGGATGCCGTCCGCCACGGGTGCGACCGCCTCGGCACGGACGTTCTGGTTGCGTAGAACGAGTAGCCGATCCTGCGGATAGTCCCACGAGACGGACGCCATCCAGGTCAACTCGGTCGCGGTCAGCTCGAGAAGGTAGGTCCGCCGATCGGTGTTGATGACGAGGTTTGTGCGCAGGTCCGGCCGGGTCGGCTTGACCAGGATGTGGACGCGGGCGGACACGCCCGTGCCGGACGACGTGTCGCCGATCACCCAACGCACGGTGTCCCCGGCCGAGACGGAGACGAGCTGCTCGCCCTCCTGGAGCGCGACGTCGGTCACCTTTCCGGGCGAGGCGTAGACTTGGTAGAGCGCGCCGGCCGCATAGGGCCAGACCTGGGTCGCGTTGATGTAACCGTAGCGCGACGGCTGCACCCGGGCGGCCCGGGAGCGTAGAGCGGCACCATGCTCGCCCCCCTCATCGCGGGTCCCCTCGCCGCGGCCCTCAGCGCCAGCCTGATCGTCCGGCTCCGGCCGCTGCTGGTCCGCTACGCGCTGGCCCGCCCCAACGCGCGCTCGAGCCACACCGAGCCGACGCCGCAGGGCGGGGGGATCGCCGTCGTCGCGGCGCCCCTCGCGGTGACGGGGCGGCTGCTCGCCGCGCCGGATGCGGGCCGGGCCGGGGGGGTGCGCGGGCGGGGCGCCGGGGTGCGCGCCGGGGGCGGCGCCGGCGCCGCCC
>CAXTWJ010000119.1:5077-7871 GCA_964247925.1 uncultured Sphingomonas sp. | reverse complement strand
ACCGCCGGATTCGTCCCGCTTGGTCCATGCTCAGCGGCGCGCGGCCAGCGCCGCTGCCTCCCCCGCGAGCGCGTGATCCGGGTGCCCGACCCCGGCTTCCGCGGCGGCCAGCGCGCGCTCCGCCGCGTCCAGCGCCGCGCGATCGGGGCGCGGCGGCGTCACCCTGGGCGACGCGGCTTTCCTGGCGCGGACTGATCCCGGCGGGGCGGCGGCGAGCTGTTCCTCGACGGTGCCCCGCAGGCGCCGGATCACCGCCCCCGGGCGCGCCAGCGGTTCGGCGGTGAGCGCCGGGTCCGTCACGACCTCCGCCACGCCGCGCGCGAACAGGTCGGCGTCGCTGCCCCAGGCCTTCAGCGCCGCCTTCTGGCTGGGCGCGGCGACATAGGCGTCGTGGAAGCCGATCGGCGTGCGATAGACCTTGAGCGCCACTACAGCGCCAGCGCCGCCGCGAGCACCTCCTCCGCGTGGCCGGGCACCTTGACCTTGCGCCAGGCACGCGCGAGCCGGCCGTCGGCGCCGAACAGAAAGGTCGCGCGCTCCAGGCCCATGTAGGTGCGGCCATACATCTGCTTCTCGCCCCAGACGCCGAAGGCCTCCGACGCGCCGCCGCTCTCGTCGGCGGCGAGCCGGACGGAGATGTCGCGCTTGCTCGCGAACTTCGCCAGCGCGGCCGGGCTGTCCTTGGAGAGGCCGAGCACGACGACGCCGGCGTCCGCGAAGCGCGGGCCGAGCGCGGAGAAGTCCTGCGCCTCGCGGGTGCAGCCCGGCGTGTCGGCCTTCGGATAGAAGTACAGGACGGACGGGTGACCGGCGAGGCTGGACAGCGCCAGCGCCGTGCCGTCGGCCAGCGTCACCGTCGCGTCGGGCAGCGCATCCCCTGTATTCACGTCGTCACCTCTCGCCAGAACCGCGTCACCTCCTGCCGGGTCTCCTCCAGCCTGGCAACCGCGGCCGCCCAGTCGGGCAGGTCCAGCGCGCGCGCGACCAGCGCGCCGGTGCTCGCGTCCGGCACCTGCGCGTCCGGGGCGACGAGGCGGAGCGTGACCAGCAACCGCGTGAGCAGGTCGTGCGCGGGCCGCAGCGACGCGGGCGCGAGGCCGGCGGCGACCAGCGCATCGATCGCGTCGCCCAGCCGCGGTGCGAAGGCCGTGCGGTGGCGCAGCTGGACGACATGCGTCGCGAACTCCAGATCGACCAGCCCGCCGGGCAGCAGCTTGGCGTCGAGCGGCCCCTGGGGCGGCTTGTGCGCGGCCATGTCGGCGCGCATCTTCACGGCATCGGCGATCAGGTCGCGATGGGGCCGATCGCCGCCGAGCACCTGGTCGATGATCGCCTGCGTCGCCGCGCGCGCCGGCGCCGAGCCGAACACCGGCCGCGCGCGGGTCAGCGCCATGTGCTCCCACGTCCAGGCATCCTCGCGCTGGTAGCGCGCGAAGCTGTCGAGCGACACCGCCAGCGGCCCCTGCGCGCCCGACGGGCGGAGCCGCGTGTCGACCGGATAGAGCGGCCCGGCGGCGGTGGGCACGGACAGCGCGGCCGTCACGCGCTGTGCCAGGCGGTTGAAGTAGAGCGTCGCGCCCAGCGGCTTGGCGCCGTCCGACCCGGCCGCGAAGTCGCCCGTGAACAGGTAGATCAGGTCGAGGTCGGACGCATGGGTCAGCGCGGCGCCGCCCATCCGGCCGAGCGCCAGGATGACCAGCTCGGCCCCGGGCACACGGCCGTGCGCCGCCTCGAACTCGGCCACGGCGGCGGCGGCGAGCACCTCGATCGCGGCCTCCGCGACCCGCGCGTAACCAGCGGCGACCGCGAGCGGGTCGGCGGAACCGGCCACGATCTGCGTGCCGAGCGCGAAGCGCTTCTCCCCCACCACACGCCGGACATGGTCGAGCCGCGCGCCGTAATCGGCCGCGTCGCCGCCGCGCATCTCGTGACCAAGCGCGGGCACGTCGCCAACCGCGTCGAGCGCGCTGGCGTCGAGCAGGCCGTCCAGCAGCGCAGGACGCCGCGCCAGGTCGTCCGCGAGGGGGGCTGCGTGGCTGAGGATCCGCGCCAGCAGCGCGGCGAGCGCGGGGCGCGCTTCCAGCAGGCGGAAGATGTTGACCGCGCTCGGTAGCCGCTCGAGCAGCGCGTCGAGCCGGAGCGCCGCGCGCTCGGGCGCGGGGGCGGCGGCGAGCGCGGGGAGCAGCGTCGGCAGCACGGCCTCCAGCGCTCCCTGCGCGGCCGGGCTGCGCAGCGCCGGATAGGCAGCCCCACGCCAGGCCGCCACACGCGCCGCCCCCGCTTCCCCGACCAGAGCCGCCAGTGCAGCGTGGTCGTGGGGCGCGGCGGGCACGGCTTCGGCATCCAGCGCGTCATACACCCGGCCGATCGCCTCCACCCAGGGCCGGAGCAGGTCGAGCAGCGCGGGACCGTCCGCCAGGCCGTGCAGCCGCGCGACGCCGTCCAGCGCCGCGCGAGCGGGCAGCGCGTGCGTCTGGCGGTCGTCGATCATCTGCACGCGATGCTCGACCGTGCGAAGCAGCGCATAGCCGTCGCTGATCACCTTCCCCTCGTCAGGGTCGATCCTGCCCGCTGCCGCCAGTGCCGCCAGCGCGTCGCGGGTGGCGGGCGCGCGCAGGGCCGGGTCGCGGCCACCATGGATGAGCTGATGCACCTGCGCGAAGAACTCCGCCTCGCGAATGCCGCCGCGCCCGCGTTTCAGGTCGTAGCCGGGGCCGAACCGCTGGCCCGCGGCGTAATGGTCGCGGATGCGGGCGGAGAGGGCCAGCCCCCAGGCCGCGTGCACGCGGCCGCC
>CAXTWJ010000119.1:0-5067 GCA_964247925.1 uncultured Sphingomonas sp. | reverse complement strand
GTCATAGCCGGCGCCGAACGCCTGGCCGGCGGCATAGTGGTCGCGGATGCGGCGGGTCAGCGCGCGCAGCTCACCGATCGCGCCGAAGTCGAGCCCGCGCCGCCACACGAACGGGCGGATGGCATCGAGGAAGCGCCGGCCCAGCGCCAGGTCGCCGGCGGCCGCCCGGCCCCGGATGAAGGCGGCGCGTTCCCAGGGCTGCGCCTCGCGCTCGTAATGGCCGATGGCGGCATCGACGGGCAAGGCGATGGGAGTCACCTCCGGCGCGGGGCGCAGGCGGAGGTCGACGCGCAGCACATAGCCGTCGGCGTCGCGCGCCTGCAGCAGCTCCACGACACGGCGGCCGATGCGGACCGCGGCTTCCGCCGGCTCTTCGCGCGCGCGATGCGGCAGCGTGCGAGGGTCGTAGAGCAGGATCGGGTCGATGTCCGACGAGTAGTTGAGCTCGCGGCTGCCCTGCTTGCCGAGCGCGATGGCCGCGAAGCCGCGCGGCGGCTCGCCCGGGGTGCGCTCGGCGATGGCGGCGACGATCGCGTCATCCAGCGCCCGGTCGGCGAAGCCGGTCAGCAGCGCGGTCACGGCGGTGAGGTCGAGCCGGGCGGCCAGATCCCCCAGCGCGACCGCCAGTGCCAGCGCGCGGCGCTCCCGTCGCAGCCGGACGGCCACCGACGCGTCCGGGGCGACGGTGCCCAGATCGAGGTGGAGGCGCCCCGCCCGCGCCTGATCGGCCATCGCCGGCTCGCGCTCGAGCAGCAGCGACAGAAAGGGCGAGTGCGCCCGCGCGCGATCGGCCGCGTCGGCCAGCGCCGTTCCCTTAAGCGTGACAATCATGCCACGGCGCCGATACCTGTATCGCCACCTTGTCGTTCCGCGCGAAACAATGGCGCGCCCGGGACGTTCTGGTGGGCATGTCGGCGCTCTACATCTCGACCGCCTCCGGAGGCAACGATCAGGTCGTGTGTCGCCCCCGGCCGGCGGACGCCATTGGCGCGGCGCTGCGGGGCGTGTTCGGCGACGGCGCCTGCCTGCCGCCGGACATGATGCGGCTGCTGCAGAAGCTCGACAAGGAACGGTAAGGCTTCGTCCCGCCGGTTGGGCGTGCCGCTCTCGCCCGCGGCAGTGCCGCACGCGGGGCAGCGGCGCGTCAGCGCCCCCGGCTCAGGTCCTCGACCTCGCCCATGATCGTGTCGAGCGCCGTGCGGCTGGTATCGGAGACGTGATCCCGTCGCGATGGCAGCGCGCCTTCGGACAACAGCGCCTCCAGGGCGACGCGACCGCGCGCGACCCGGCTCTTGATCGTGCCGACCGCCACCTGGCAGATGTCGGCCGCTTCCTCATAGGCGAAACCGCCGGCGCCGACCAGGATCAGCGCCTCGCGCTGCGGCTGCGGCAGGTGAAGCAGCGCGCGCTGCATGTCGCCCAGCTCGACATGGCGGTCCTGGCTGGCGGGGGCGGCGAGGATGCGGTCGGCGACCAGATCGTCCCACTCGCCCTTGAACCGCGCCCGGCGCATCTGCGACAGGTACAGGTTGCGCAGGATGATGAATGTCCAGGCCCGCATGTTGGTGCCCGCCTGGAACCGCTGGCGCGCGGCCCACGCCTTGAGCAGGGTTTCCTGCACCAGATCGTCAGCGAGGTCGCGGCTGCCCGACAGCGAGCGGCCGAATGCGCGCAGGTGGGGGATGACCTGCGCCAGCTGGGCCTTGAACTCGGGGTCGGACAGCGAGACATGCTCGACCGGAGCCGGCTCGGCCTCATCGTCCAGGTCGTCGCGCGGCAGGGGTTGGGTCATCGGGTCCGATTCACTTGCCCGCGTCGCAGGACGGCGACGCGGGAGCAACATAGGTGGGCAGGTACGCGACGCCAACCAGGACGCCTTCGCGGCGGATCAGCCGATCTTCCACACCAGGAAAAAGGCGACGATGACCAGCACCAGCGAGATAAGCAGGATGTAGCGCACCACGCCCGGCGTGGAGGCGCCGCGCGCCTCGGTCGCGTTCAGGTTCGTTTGCTCGTTCGGATCAGCCATACGCGTCAAACCCCCCAGAACCGTTTTGGGTCCGTAACTTGTTGGTCGTCGCGCGAACGATCGCCCCCTCCCTCACGCCGCCGCGGGCAGCGTGTTCTCGTCGAAGAACAGCGCCTGGCTGATCGCCGCCTTGACCGTGGAGCGCTGGAACGGCTTGGTGATGAGGAAGGTCGGCTCGGGCCGCTCGCCGGTCAGCAGCCGCTCGGGGAAGGCGGTGATGAAGATCACCGGCACCTCGAACTCCGCCAGAATGTCCTTCACCGCGTCGATGCCCGACGAATCGTCGGCGAGCTGGATGTCGGCCAGCACCAGGCCGGGCCGGTCCTCCATCGCCAGCGCCACCGCCTCGTCGCGGGTCACGGCCACGCCCGTCACCTCGTGGCCCAGGTCGCGCACGATGGTCTCGATATCCATCGCGATCATCGGCTCGTCCTCGATGATCAGAACGCGCGCGTGCGTCTGCTTCTCGATCTCGCGCAACGCCTCGGCCACCAGGCTGTCCACCTCGTCGGTATCGACCTCGATCAGATAGGCCGCGTCCTCCGGCGTGAAGCCTTCCATCGCGGTCAGCAGCAGCGCCTGGCGTGACAAGGGCGTGATCCGGGCGAGACGCGCCTGCGCCACCGCCTCTTGCCCTCCGCCCCCCTGGCCGCCATCGACGTCACCCGCGCTCTCCGCGCCCGTCTCGTCGTAATTGGCCGAGTTCCAGATGCCCTGGAACATCCGGTAGAGCCCCAGGCGCGGATCGACATCGCGCGGGAACTGATCGGGCGCGGCCACGATCGCCTCCAGCGTGGCACGGACATATTTGTCGCCGCCCATCTGGGTGCCGGTCAGCGCCCGACCGTAGCGCCGCAGAAAGGGAAGGTGCGGGGCGAGTTGCTGTCCAAGCGACATGGGTAGGGATAACTCCTTGGGATCTCAGCGACCGGCCGTCGCGAACGACGGGCCGGAGGCGACTGTTACATCGTGCCGACCGAAATCCCCACCCGCCCCCCATGGGCGCTTCGCGGTTTTTTCGCGCCGACGTGGAACCATCGGCAGGCACTTTGGTTTCGTCACCAAGCAAAAGCTTGTTGCGGGCCCGAAACGCTCTACGTGTGCGCGCTCCGCTTCTTCTATGGTGTGCCGGTCGCGTCAGTGCCGGGGGGAAGTAAACAGATTGGCCGAAAAGCCCGACCGCAGCGCCAAGCCCAAGCAACAGGCCGACCAGACTCAGCGTGATGCCGCGATGGGTGCGGCGCTCCGCACGGTATACCAGAAGACGGTGGAAGAAAGCGTTCCCGACGAGTTCCTCGACCTGCTCAGCAAGCTCGATTAGCGGGGGCCGATGGCCTCCACCGCCGAATCCCGTGCCGCCGCCTTTCCCGCCGCGCCGAGGACCGTGGGCGCGTTGGCGGCGCTGCCCACCGGCACCAAGCTGTTCCTGATCCTGATCATCGGATTGTTGCCGCTGGCGCTGATCGCCGTGTTCGCCACGCTGCAGACGACCCGCCTTGCCGACGCGGAGGCGCGCGCGCGCCTGCGGATCGCCAGCAACGAGAGCGCGCGCGCGATCGCGATTGAACTGGTCGGCGACATGACCGCGCTGCGGGTCGCGGTGTCCGCGTTGGGACGCGATCCCAATGACCAACCGTCCTGCGCGCGCGCGCAGGGCGTGTTCGCGCAGCAGTCCTCGCTAGGCACCCGCTTCAACGTGCTCGGCGCGCATGGCCGGCTGCTCTGCGGCGACCCCATGCCGGCGGGGGTCACGCCCGTGCCCGTGGCCGGGTCGCCGGTCGCCGCCGCGATCGTGCCTGGCAGGGGCGTGCTGCTGCGGTTGATGGGCCGACGGGGCACCCCCACCGCGCACGCCTTCTTTCCCCAGGCGACGCTGGCGGGACTCGGGCGGCCCACCAGTCGCGCGACCACGTTCGCGAGCGCGCTGACGATCGGGGACGACGCGCTGCCGCTGGAGGTGATGCCGGACGCCCGGCCGCTCGACCGGATGGAGACGGTCCGCACCGACCTGGGCATCGGGGCGCTGGAGCTTCGGACCAGCGCCCGACGCGCGCCGATCACCTCGTCCCTGCTCGTCGCCATGCTGCTGCCCTTGCTGATGTGGGCGGGCGCGGCGGCGATCGCCTGGTTCGTGGTCGATCGGCTGCTGATCCGGCCGCTGCGCCGCCTGCGCGCCAGCGTCGCCGCGTTCACGCCGGGCGAGGTGATCGACGTGGGCGCGAGCGGACCCCTGCCCGCCGCCGAGAGCCGCGACCTGGGCGCCCCGTTCCGCGCGATCAGCCGCACGGTCGCGCTGCACGAGCAGGGGCTCGCCGCCGGGCTGGTGCGCCAGACCAAGCTGACGCGAGAGGTGCATCATCGCGTCAAGAACAACCTCCAGGTCATTTCCAGCCTGATCAACTTCCACGCGCGCGGCGCCAGGAGCGCGGACGCGACGGAGGCCTATGCCTCCATCCAGCGCAGGGTCGATGCGCTGGCGGTGGTGCATCGCAACCACTTCGCGGAAATGGAAGAAAATCGCGGGCTGAACCTGCGCACCATGCTGGGCGAGCTTGCCGCCAATATCCGCGCCACCGCGCCGGAGGGTTCGGCCGGCCTGGGCATCACGCTCGACGTCGAACCGCTGCTCGTCAATCAGGATGTCGGCATGGCGGTCGCTTTCCTGGTCACCGAGTCGGTGGAGCTGGCCATGAGCTGCGATCCGGCGGCGCAAATCCGCATCTCCGTCCGGCCAACGGAAGAGCCGGACCGGGCGGCGCTGCGCGTCGTGTCGCGCGCGCTGGTCGAAAGCGACACGTTTCGCGAACTCGCGTGCGCGCGCTATGCCCGCATCATGGAAGGGCTCTCGCGGCAGCTGCGCGCCAAGCTGTTTCACGACCCGCTGGCGGGTGCGTACGAGATCACGATCGCGACCACGGGACGGGCGTGAAATTATTTTGACGGTAGCGGAACTCTCGCGCCACTCGCGCCGTTCTGCCTTTCGGATAGCGACCTTATGCCCCCCCGCTCTCGCTATCCACGACATAGGCCCGGAAGCG
>CAXTWJ010000118.1:0-7915 GCA_964247925.1 uncultured Sphingomonas sp. | reverse complement strand
CCGCCGCCCACGACTAACCCGTCCACCTCGGCGGCGCGGGGCGCGCGCGTCGCCGCGGTCCCGTATGGATCATCGAGCAGGTGGGCGAACCCCTGCTCGATGTCGCGATACTGGCGCTGGCTCTCGTCGGTCGCGACGCGACGCTCGCGTTCGCGCGCGTAGCGCTCGCGCAGGGCGTGTAGGTCGAGGGCCTTGGTGTCCGTCATTCCGACTGTTCCGTTTCCCGGCTAGAAGCGCTTGGTGAGCGTGACGCCGTAGGTGCGCGGGTCGTTGAGGTAGCCCGAGTAGCTGCCATCCTGCGCCACCGTCGGAAAGGCGCCGATCAGCGTGTTGTCCCTGGTCAGGTTGCGCACGAACAGCAGCAGCTCCAGCTTCTCTCGTGGCAGCGATACCCCCAGGCTGGCGTTGACCGTGTTCACCTCCAGGCTGCCGTATTGCGCGGGCACCACCTCGGTGAGCTGCGCCCGGCTGGCATAGTCGTATTCGCCGCGCAGGAACGCACCGAACGCACCAAAATCGTGATTTACCGTCGCCGACGTGGACAGGCTCCACCGCGAGATGCCGGCCGGCTTAGCGCCGGACAGGTCGCGGAACAGGGGTCGCTGCCCCGTCGCCGGGTTCAGCGGGCAGCGCACGGTGTCGTAGATGACGCACGGCGCGCGCAGGAAGGAGTCGTATCGTGGGTCAAGGTAGGTGACGCCGCCCGTCAGCGACAGCCAGTCGACCGGCCGGTAGGCGGCGTCGACCTCAAACCCCTTAACCGACTCCCGGCCGGCGTTGACGAGGTT
This sequence comes from uncultured Sphingomonas sp., assembly GCA_964247925.1. Lineage (GTDB taxonomy): Bacteria > Pseudomonadota > Alphaproteobacteria > Sphingomonadales > Sphingomonadaceae > Sphingomonas. The sequence goes on along the minus strand of CAXTWJ010000118.1, from coordinate 7,127 downwards.
GTAGCCGGTGCCGGTGTAGGCGTTGGACTGGAAGCCGCGGATCGTCTGCTTGAACACCGCGAGGTTGAGGTAACCGCCGCGGAACGCCGCCTTGGCGCCCGCCTCGTACAGCGTCACGTTCTCCGGGTCGGCCGTGCGGCCCAGCCCGTTGGCGTCAGGCGCGCGGGCGTCGGTCGACAGGTTGTAGGCCCCGGCCTTCCAGCCGGTCGAATAGCTGGCGTAGAGATTGACGACGCCCAGATCATAGTTGGCGCGGCCCAGATACGTGACCTTGTGCCCCTTCAGGATCCCGGACTCGTTCGCGTTGGGGTAGTTGACCGGCCCGTGCGTCGGCGCGTTGCCGTAGAAGAACTGCAACGCGCCGAGCGCCCCGTAGAGGTTGCCCGGCAGACCCAGGGCTGTGAACTGGGGCACCGCCTGCAGGTTCAGTTGGGAGAACGGGTCGCTCAGCACCACGTTCGCGGTCGAGGCCTTGCGGTCGTTCAGATAGGCCGCTCCCCCGGTGATGGTCAGCCGATCCGTCGGATGCAGGTCGACCTGGCCGAAGACGGAGAAGCTGTCCTGCGTCAACGTGTAGGGCGCCGTCACCGCCTCCTGCGCCTGGAAGTAGGTGGCGCCTGGGCGAATCGAGGGCGTGACCAGGCTCTGCAGGAACTCCAGCGCGTAGATGTTGGAGCGGCCGGTCAGCGCGGGCCGCAACGCCGCCGGCAGCGCGCCGAGCAGCGCCGCAGGCACCTGCCCGCTCAGCCCGTCCGCATACGCGCGGATGCCCGGGCCGAAGAAGATCGTGCTGCGGGTGTCGAGCTTCTCGTGGTCGTAGAAGCCGCCCACTAGGTAGCTGAGGAAGCCGGTCCCGCTCGACGCGAGCCGCAGTTCCTGCGTGAACGTCCGTATGCGGGTGCGGTCGGCGCGGTAGGCAAGGTCAGCGCCGGTGAAGTCCACGTCCTGCGACCCCGAGTCGAGCTGATCGCGATAAGCGGTGATCGAGGTCACCTTCCCGAAGCCGGCGTCGTAGTCGATCTGACCCGAAACGCCCTTGCCGACGATGTGGTTGAGCGGATCGCGGTTGAACGCGATATTCCGGCTGTCGCGGGTCGCCGGGTCGCTCACGGCCGCGCCCAGCCCGAACGGCGCGGGCGCGCCGATGAATTGCGTGGCTGGCCCGTTGAACAGCTGCACCGTGCCGCAGCACGTCTCCGTGATCTCGTTGTAGTCGCCGATGATCCGGATCGAGAGCTTGTCCGCCGGGTTCCACAGCACGTCCGCCCGCACCGAGCCGCGGTCGCGGTCGTTCACGTCCCGGCCGGTGACGACGTTGCGGTAGAAGCCGTCGCGCTCGTTGATCGTGCCGGACAGGCGGACGGCGAGCGTGCGCGACAGCGGTCCGGTCGCGGTCGCCTTCGCGACCATCTGGCCGTAGTTGCCGACGGTCAGGTCGAGACGCCCGCCGAGCTCGAACTGCGGCCGCTTGGTGACGATGTTGATCGCGCCGGCCGACACGTTCTTGCCGAACAGGGTCGACTGCGGCCCGCGCAGCACCTCGATGCGCTCGATCTCCGGCAGGTCGTTCAGCGATGCCGCGCTGCGCGAACGGTAGACGCCGTCGATGAAGACGCCGACCGAGCCCTCGATGCCGACGTTGCCGTTGCCGTTGCCGAAGCCGCGGATGATGAAGTTGGTCTGCCCGACCGAGTTGAACTGCGCGACCTTGAGCGAGGGCACGACCGACTGCAGGTCGATCAGGTCGCGGATCTGCGCGCGCTGGATGGTCTGCTCGCTGGTGACGGAGACGGAGACGGGCACGTCCTGCAGCGTCTGCTCGCGCTTGGTGGCGGTTACCACGATGTCGTCGGTCGCGGCGTTCGCGTCCTGCTGTGCCGCGGTCGCCCTTCGCGCGCCCGGAGCGGACTCGCGCGCTCCGGCGGACTGCGTGTCCGGTGCGGGCTGTGTCTGGGCGAGCGCGGGCGGTGTTGCCAGCAGTGCCAGCGCAGATGCGCCTGTAAAAGGGATGACTTTCATGCCTCTCCTTCCAATTGCGCCGAGCTGTGGGGCCGACCGGTCGCGCGCAGTTCTATTCCACGCTCATTTTTCTAGTGCAAGCTAGAAACTTGAGGCTCGGCTCACGTTGCGGCGTGGCGACGATGCCGTAGGAAGGACAGGGAGGAGAGGTCACGGGTGGACAGTGAGGAGAAGGCGCCAAGATCGCGCCCGACGAGCAGGAAGACGGCGAAGCGGCGCGATGCCATCATCCGCGCCGCCATCGAGGTAATCAACGAAAAGAGCTTCGCGCTCGCCACGATGACGGACATCGCAGCCAGCCTCGATCTCCGCGATGCGGCGCTCTACTACTATTTCGACAGTAAGCAGGCGCTCGCCTACGCCTGCCACATCCGTTCGCTTGAGCGCTTCCACGCACTGCTTCTCAAGACCGATGAGACAGGCGGGACCGGCCATGAGAGACTCGCCCGCTTCCTGCGCATGATGATGGAGGACGCAGACGCGAACGGTCCCGAGCTCTACTTCGGCGATTATTCGTATCTCACGCCCGAGCAACGGGATGACGTGACTGCGAGGGCGACGAAGCTGACCACTACCATCGAGCGGTTCACTCGGGAGGGCATCGAGGACGGCTCGATCGTGCCATGCGAACCTCCCATCGTCGTCCAGCTCGTCTTGGGAATGTTGATATGGTTGGCGAAGTGGGTGCCCGGCGTTGAAGGTTTGACTGTGGATCGCCTGATGTCCGCTGTCACCGTAACGGCGTTGGACGGCCTCAAGCGACGGGAGCCACTCAATACCCGCTGACAGATGTGCATGTGGGCTTGGCACGCCTGCCGTGCGGTCGTCTTTGCGGAGCACGCGCGAGAGCTGCTCGATTACCCGGAGCTTGTTCCGGAAGCACCTCTCTGGGGCAGCGCTGCCACCATTGGCGCGTGACCCCCCGCGAACCGCCGTCGGTTCGGGGACTTGGGGCCGTCGTGAGCCGGTGCTAGCGCGGGCCCATCAGGGACTCGTCGCAACGTCTCGTCTGCGGACGTATCGCAGCAGCGGTCAGGCGCCTTCGTCGGTCGCACCAGCCTCGGGCTGGTCGATGATTCCCGGTGATGAGCGTCGACACCGGCGAGGTAGGGACCGACTCCGTCCGGATCGAAGAAATGGAAGGGCTCGAACAGGTGGGAACGAAGAAGCTCGACGTAGCCCGCGCCATTCTCGATGTGCTGGTTGAGCAGCAGGTTCAGGCGCGTCGAGGCGGAACTATACACCACGGCGGCCGACCCGAAGATCATCTCGACCGGCATGACTACGCGGCCCCCGTCTGCAGCTGACGGCCGCGGGCGGGGTCGCTGCCGACCCCGTCGCGTCGGCCACGTTCCTCGCCTACTATTCCGTGGGCTTCGGACTAATCCGGACTACCTGCTCGTTGGCAGGGGTGTGTCCCGCCGAGAGGTTTCCAGCTTTACGTCTGGCGGCGATCGTCTGGATGAAGACGGTCATGCTATGCAGCATCGGACTTGCCGGATGGGCGCGGCACCAGTCGCTAATCCAAGGGTCGATCAGGTCGTCGTTCATCGCCAGCAGCGCATCTCCGGATGGGTCCGGCCCCCATCGGTTGTAGGCCGTGAGGTATCCTCGCGCCTCGCCGCCCCAAACCGTCCTGAGGAGCAGGTCGCGGTCGGCCTCGTTCCATTGCCGGCAGGTTTCAGCGGCGCCGAGCGCGGGGCGACGCTTCGAAATGACTGTTGGTTGGCGGCGCTCAAGACGTTCCTTGACGAAGAGTTCAAGCACGACCGCCACCGTCGCGGTCGGATCCTCGGAGCAGCCGGCGTCGATGAAGCGGGCGACGTCGGTCCACTGCGTCGTTCCGAGAAGGTCTCCGACGGGGTCGGGGCCATGGACGTTGAACCCGTAGACGTAGCCGTAGAACCAGTTGTTGTATGCCGCCTCGGGCACGGGAAGCATGCCTCGCCCGGTCCGGACCTTGCTCCACTCGACGCAGCTAGGCGAGCGGTAGGCGCGATAGCTGGACTTCGCCGTCCCAGGTGCAGCGGGGTCCGCTGCGATCGACTGCGCCGCCAGTAGCAGTGCGATCAGCGCCATGTTGAACACGTCAGATGCATGGGAAATCCTTCAAACTCTCGGACTCTGCCCTGAGGCCGCAGTCCCCGGGCCACCATCTTTGGCTTTCCGGCTCTTGGTGCATACATCCAGAAGCAGCCGCGATGGATCGTCCAGCAGACCCCTTGGAGCGACGCCCGCCTCTGGGCATGCGTTCGCCGATAGTGATTAGCACCCCTATCCCAGGTCATGGATGTTCGCCAAGACGCATCCAGAACGACTTGTCCCGGTCCAACGCTCTCTCGCTTCCCGCCGCATAGATTGTGGCGCCGTCGCGCTTGCCGCGACGCGAGACCAGATCAGCGATCGCGGCTCCGATGCAGACATGCGCGCAGATCTGCGCGGCGCCAGGGAGAAGGATCTCGAGGAGACCGCCAGCGACGACCAGCAGAGCCGCGGCTGCGAGGGTGGGGGCAGGCATGTCGGTTTTTTTCCTCATCTTGGATAAGACGTTTGACTGTTCGGCAGCGGCGCGTTGACGCCGCCGGGGCGTAGCGCAGTCGGCGGCGCACCAATGATCCCTTGACGGTCGTTGAGACCGTTCCAGAGCCTCCGGCCAGCGCCGGCGGTCAGCCGGGCTGACTGCTTCGCCTCATCTTCGGCCACCGTGTCGAGTAGGCCGCGAAGAACGGCGATGTCCGAAGTTGACCTGATCGAACGCTCATCACTCGAGGCGAACGCCGTATTTCACCAAGGGCGGAGGGGAGTGGAATATCAATGTTGGGAATGGTAGCCCCGATCATGGTCGGTATCGCCATCTATGCCCTGGGTCTTTTAATGGGTGTTCATGCGACACCTCACGACGATCGTCCGCTGCCGACGCGTTCGGAGGTGACGGAAGCGTTGATCTACTCGCTTAGCTGCAAGGACGAGGATGGGTTGACAAACTGTGACGTGCCCGTCCCAGTGAGAGTTCGGCTGAAGACGCTACGGTGTTCAGCGACTGAATACATTGCCGCCGGTATGCGAGCTGCTGCCGTTTGCGAGTTTACGGGACGAGCCTTGTGGCGCGACCACTTCGGAGGTGGCCTGCCCCGCTGGCGACCCCTTTCTTCAACGGCAAGTTCCATGACCCTAGTCCGGGTGGGGGCTGGTCGAGGCAGCTGGCAGCCACTTGGCGAAGTGCATCTGCCAGAGGAAATCGGTCACTAGAGACGCGGTCTCCTCTCGCTCTGCTCGACGGCAGGACGGAGGTCCGGTGGAGCCGTCGGACCGGGTGCTCGGCAGGCTCACCCCGACACCCGCCTGTTCACCGTCGAATTGGTGATTGATCGTGTGCAGAATGCGAGGCGCACCCGGCCAGCCGGGAAAGCTGTGGCCGTCGGCCGACGTTAGCTTGGCGGCGGCTCGTCCCTAGGCAGCGGGAAGAATCCGTAGCGGCCGGAAGAGTGCTGCTTCGAGAAGAGCTGGACCGATAGGCCGGAGGACAGCGACGGATCCGGGTCCTCGTTCTCGAAGACCACGATCTGTGAGAGGTCTGCGCGCCCGGCGAGGTCGGCGTAGAAGGCCTGCTTCACCGCGACCTTGTCGTCCTGTGCCAACTCGTCCTCGTGGTCGGCTTCGCGGAACGTGACGAGCGGGGAGTCGAGCACGACGAAGCCGGCAGGGTCGCGCCCGAGAGCCCTGATCGCCTGTTGGAGCCCGATCGTGAAGGCGGCGTGGGTGAGTGCGCGAAGGCCCTTGCCCTGGTCGCCGCGCCGCCGGCCGCCGAGCACCATGTCCTGCCTGGCCTCGTCGAAGAAGACGGGCTTCTCGTGGGGGAAGTGCCACGCGTCGAGCAGCTCCTCCACCGCGACGCTGATGGCTTGGACGCTGGCGGCGGGAAGGCCCGGGCGTTCGTCGCCTGTGCGGCCCGCGGTGCTGAGCGCGTCCTGGGCCTGCGACCGGCGCACCATCAGCGTTGCGATGCGTTCGACGAGTCCGAGCGCCCGACGCACCTCGGCCCGCGTCGAATAGAGCTCGTCGACCTGACGACGGGCGGCGGAGAGCGCGGGGGCCAGCGTCTCGCGCACGAGTGCGTCCGCGGCGTCGAAGCGGAGCCGGGCGTCCCGGGCGCCGGACCCTAGCGCCTGACGTTCCCTGTCGAGGTCGGCGACCGCCTCGGCGAGTTCGAGCTGCAGCTGGCGGATCTTGGCGATCTCGACGTCGCACCCGGCTCGCAGGTCGTCGATGTCCGCGTCATGGGGCACACCCTCGTGCCGATGGTCGCCGGCGGGGGCGCCGCAGAGCGGACAGCGGCCCTGCGGCAGCGAGACGAAGTATGCCCCCGCCTCGGAGATGGACTTGAGCCGCTGCAGGTCCGAGCCGTAGCTCTGGTCGAGCAGCGCGAACCGCTCCTTCAGCCCCGCGATCTCCGAGGCGCGCGCCTGGATCTGCTCCGCGGTCCGCCACGCGTCGCGACGTTCCTGTTCCTGCGCCTCGAACGCCGTCCGCTCGCTGGACATCGCACGCTCGTTGGCAGCGATCGAGTTCTCCAGCCGTTCGAGCTGGCTATTCAGCTCCTCGGCCGACGCCGCGGTAAGCTCCTTAAGGTCCGCATCGTAGTCGGCGATCATCTCGTCGATCACGACGAGCTGGCCCTCGATCTCCGCCCGCGCGATCGCCCGCTTCTTCACGGCGACTAGCGCGCTGTCGTCGAGGCCGGTGAGCAGCAGCTTGAATAGGCTGATCTGCGCCGTGCGCTGGGTGGTGTCGCCCGACACGATCGGCGAGTCCTTCTTGATGATCGCCTCCTCGTCCACGATCAGCAGCGAGGCGAGGTTGCGGAAGCTGAGGTTCTGCAACTCGTTGTTGACGTTCTTGCGCAGCCTCTTCTGGTCGAGGCCGACCAGACGCAGAAGGAACGTGCTGATGTTGTCGGGATCGGTGGCGCTGTGGCGTCCGCCGAGCGTCACGACCGCCGCATCGTGATCATCGCCACCGTAGGCGTAGGCCCCGGCTTCGGCGCTCTCGTCGCCGTTGCCACTGCCGTCGTCGCCGCTGCCGCCGCCTTCCTCGCGATCGCCGCCATC
>CAXTWJ010000117.1:3056-7939 GCA_964247925.1 uncultured Sphingomonas sp. | reverse complement strand
GCCGATCGCCGCGCAGGGCTGGTTCGTCGCGCAGGTGGAAGGCGCGCGCCGCGCGATCGGCCGCGACAAGCTGATCGTGGCGCTGGGCAGCTACGGCTATGACTGGCACGGCAAGAGCGCCGACGCGCTGTCGATCGAGGAGGCCTGGCTCGCCGCGCACGACAGCGACGCCGACGTGATGTTCGATCCGGCGAGCGGCAACGCGGGCTTCGCGTTCGACGACGGCGGCGAGCGGCACACGGTGTGGATGCTCGACGCCGCAACCAGCTGGAATCAGCTGCTGGCGGTGAAGCGGCTGGGGCTGGACGACGTCGCGCTGTGGCGGCTGGGCAGCGAGGACTCCGGCTTCTGGGCGGACCTCCACGCCTTCCGCGACGGCGGCACGCCCGACCTGTCGGTGCCGCGCGCGCTGTTGTCCACCGACGTCGAAGGGACGGGCGAGCTGCTGCGCATCACCGCCACGCCCACCCCCGGACGGCGCGCCGTGAGCTTCGACCGACAGGGCGTGATCCGCGACGAACGCTACCCCGCGCTCCCCACACCCTATGTGGTGCAGCGCGCGGGCGCGGCCGACCCCAAGCGGATCGCGCTGACGTTCGACGATGGGCCCGACGGCAAATGGACCCCGCGGATCCTCGACGAACTGGAGCACGCGCACGTGCCCGGCACGTTCTTCGTCATCGGCGAGAACGCGCTGCAGCATCCGGGGCTGCTCAACCGCATCATCGCCGACGGCGGCGAGCTGGGCAACCACACCTACACCCACCCCAATCTGGCGATCGCCTCGCCCGAGGGCACGCGTCTCGAGCTCAACTCCACGCAGCGGCTGGTGCAGGCCTATACCGGACGTTCGATGACGCTGTTCCGCGCGCCCTATTTCGGCGACGCGGAACCGACCACGGCGGACGAGCTCGACCCCGCGCTGCTGGCGCAGCAGGCCGGCTACACGGTGGTCGGGCTGCACGTCGATCCCAACGACTGGCAGCGGCCGGGCGCGGACGCGATCGTGGCGCAGGTGCTGCGCCAGGTCGCGAACGCGACGCCCGCCAACTCGCAGAACGTGGTGCTGCTGCATGACGGCGGCGGCGACCGGGCGCAGACGGTGGCGGCGCTGCCGCGCCTCATCGCGGCGCTTCGGGCGCGGGGCTATCGCTTCGTCACCGCGTCGCAGCTGGTCGGCGTGTCGCCGGCCGCCGCCATGCCGCCGGTGGCGGCGAGCGACCTGCTGGCGGTCCGGCTGGACGTGGGCGTGTTCATCGTCCTGGCGGTGATCGCGGCGGCGCTGACCTGGCTGTTCTTCCTCGCCATCACGCTGGGCATCGCGCGCGGGGTGATCATGGCGGCGCTGGCGACGGTCCAAAGCTGGCGACGCCGCCCCGACCCGCCGAGCTTCGAGCCGACCGTGTCGGTGATCATCCCCGCCTATAACGAGGTGCGCGTGATCGAGGCGTCGGTGCGGCGCGTGCTGGGCAGCGACTATCCGCAGCTGCAGGTGATCGTGGCGGACGACGGGTCGAAGGACGGCACGGGCGAGGCGGTCGCGCGCGCGTTCGGCGACGACCCCCGCGTCACGCTGCTGTCGCTGGTCAACGGCGGCAAGGCGGCGGCGCTCAACCGCGCGCTGCGGGACGCGACCGGCGAGGTGATCATCGCGTTGGACGCCGACACGCAGTTCGAGCCGCAGACGATCCGTCGCCTCGCGCGCTGGTTCGCCGACCCGCGCATCGGCGCGGTGGCGGGCGACGCGCGGGTGGGCAACCGGGTCAACCTGGTCACGCGCTGGCAGGCGGTGGAATACATCACCGCGCAGAACCTGGAACGCCGCGCGCTCGCCGGGTTCGACGCGATGACGGTGGTGCCGGGCGCGGTGGGCGCGTGGCGCCGCGCCGCGCTGGCGGCGGTCGGCGGCTATCCGGAGGACACGCTGGCCGAGGATCAGGACCTGACGGTCGCGATCCAGCGCGCGGGCTGGCGCGTCACCTATGACCCGCGCGCGGTCGCCTGGACGGAGGCGCCCGAGACGTTCCGCGCGCTCGCCAAGCAGCGCTACCGCTGGGCGTTCGGCACGCTGCAATGCCTGTGGAAGCATCGCGCGGTGCTGTGGCGGCGCAAGCCGTCGGGGCTGGCGCTGGTCGGCCTGCCGCAGGCGTGGCTGTTCCAGATCTTCTTCGCCGCCATCTCGCCGATGATCGACCTGGCGCTGGTTGGCTCGATCATCGGCACCGCGATCCGGGTGGCGCAGCACGGCTGGGCGCAGACGCGCGGCGACGTCGGCACCATGGCGCTCTACTGGCTCGCCTTCACCGCGATCGACGTGCTGTGCGGCTGGATCGCGTATCGGCTGGACGGGCATCGCGTCCGCTATCCCGCGCACCTGCTGGTCGCGCAGCGGCTGGTCTATCGCCAGATCATGTACTGGGTCGTGATCCGCGCCATCACGTCCGCGATCGGCGGCTGGGTGGTCGGCTGGGGCAAGCTGGAGCGCACGGGGCGGGTCGCGACGACGCCGGCCTGACCCCCTCGGGCAACCGCATGGCTGGGACGCCGCCGGCAAGGGATGGTGGTAAGCGGGGGCGCCGTCATCGCAAGCGGCCGCGATCGGGTCGGCTGACGGTTTCGGCGCACTGGTCGAGCGCGTGCTGGGCGAGCCGCCGCCGCGCCGATGCCCCGCCGCCTGCGCCGCCCTAATTCGGCGGCATCTGCCTATGCGCTCAAAGTCGGCGCGTCGGGACGGCGGGGTCGGCCACGCGCGCTGGTGAACAGAACGGGGAGCGGGACCGAACGGCCCGTGTCGATCACGCTGAAGACCTTTTTCCGGCCCTGCCCGATGTCGAGGCCCGCGCGCTGCCGAGCGGCCATGGCCTGATCACGATCCGCGCGATGATGGATGCCCGACAAGGACTCGAACCTTGATTGACGGAGTCAGAGTCCGCTCTCTTACCATTAGAGGATCGGGCAATCGCGCAGGCCCTCTAATCGGACGATCCCTGGTGGTCAAGCGCGCTTGCGGCGCGGGGCGGGCGCGGCTAGCATCGTGCGCAAGCACCGAGCGGCAGGCGACTTCCGCGCCGGCATAACAGAAAAGCGAAGGCAATCACGGCCATGGGGGATCCATCCGCCCGCGGGCCGCGGCAGCAGGACCCTCCTGCCCCCGCCGTGGCGAACCGGCCTCAGCGGGGCCGCTGGTCCGACGCGCAGGCCTTTGCCGCGCTGGATCTGGGCACCAACAACTGCCGCCTCCTGATCGCGCGGCCGCAGGGGCAGCATTTCACGGTCATCGACGCCTTCTCGCGCATCGTCCGGCTGGGCGAGGGGCTGGCGGCGACCAATCGGCTGAGCGAGGCGGCGATCGACCGGACGCTGGCGGCGCTGACCGTGTGCGCCGCCAAGCTGCAGCGTCGCAACGTCACGCTGGCGCGCTCGGTCGCGACGGAGGCGTGCCGTCGCGCGACCAACGGCGCGGCGTTCATCGCGCGCGCCCATGCCGAGACGGGCATCCATCTCGACATCATCTCGGCCGAGGAGGAAGCGCGGCTCGCCGTGCTGGGCTGCCACGCGCTGATCGAGCCGGGCGACGACCCCGCGCTGATTTTCGACATCGGCGGCGGCTCGACGGAGCTGGTGCTGGTCGATACGGCGGACGCGCCGAGCGGGACTGGGCCGCGCGTGCTCGACTGGCATTCCGCGCCATGGGGCGTGGTGTCGCTGACGGAGAGCGCCGGGGGCGGTGAGGGCCAGGACGGGCGGTTGGCGGCCTATGCCCGGATGCGCGCGCTGGTCCACGACAGCTTTGCACGGTTCGCGGAACGGCTGCCGACGGGCGTGCGCCGGCCGCGGCTGCTCGGCACGTCGGGCACGGTGACGACGCTGGGCTCCGTGCATCTGGGGCTGAGCCATTACGACCGGTCGATGGTCGATGGCCTGATCGTGCCGGCCGACGCGATGCGGCGGATAAGCGGCGAGCTGGCCGGCATGGCGCTCGAGGAGCGCGCGCGGCTCGCCTGCATCGGCACCGAGCGCGCCGACCTGGTGGTCGCGGGCTGTGCCATCCTCGAAGCGATCATGGACCTGTGGCCCGCCGAGCGGCTGGGCATCGCCGATCGCGGCATCCGCGAGGGCATCCTGAAGCGGCTGATGGGCGCCCAACGGCCGTGAAGCCGCCGGGCCATCAACGGGTCAAGACCGCGCGCAAGCGCACCGCCGCCTCGACCCGCTGGCTGGAGCGGCAGCTGAACGATCCCTATGTCCGCCGCGCCAAGGCGGAAGGGTTTCGCAGCCGCGCGGCGTACAAGCTGGTCGAGCTGGACGAGCGGTTCGGCTTCCTGAACGGGGCACGGCGCGTCATTGATCTGGGGCTGGCGCCCGGCGGGTGGAGCCAGGTCGTCCGCCGCCGCCTGCCGCACGCGACGGTGGTGGGCATCGACCTGTTGCCGGTCGATCCGATCGACGGCGTCACGATCCTGCAGGCGGACTTCATGGCCGACGACGCGCCGCGCCTGCTCGAGGTGGCACTGGGCGGGCCGGCGGACCTGGTGCTGTCCGACATGGCCGCGAACACGGTCGGACACGCGCAGACCGATGCGCTGAGGACGATGGCGCTGGTCGAGGCGGCGGCGGAGTTCGCGTTTGACGTGCTCAGGCCCGGTGGCGCGTTCGTGGCCAAGGTGTTCGCGGGCGGCGCGGACGCGCAGCTGGTGGCGGAGCTGAAGCGGCGGTTCGCGACGGTGAAGCACGCGAAGCCGCCGGCGAGCCGGAAGGGCAGCGTGGAGTGGTTCGTCGTGGCTCAGGGCAGAAAATCAGACGAAGGCTGATTTGCGTCGCGGCCCTGAGCCCGGCCGGCGGGTCGCGCCCGCGAACCCGTCCGACGCCGCGGCTTTGCCGGG
>CAXTWJ010000117.1:2700-3046 GCA_964247925.1 uncultured Sphingomonas sp. | reverse complement strand
AAAACACCCCCGCGGGTGGGGTGGGGGCGGCCCCCCCCCCCCCCGGGCCGGCGGGCCGCGCCACCGATCTCGACCGACGACGCGGCTTCGCCGCGGCGTGGCCCCGCGCGAAAGGTCACTGAAAATCGCGTCCTACATGCGCCGTTTGCGGAACGCTGAAAGCGAAAGACTTGCGGCGTCGCGGGCCGCGGCTCAGGTGTAGACGGAAACGGGCGGTGTAGTACAGAAAGCGCCGCGGCGAAGCCGCGTCGTCGGTCGGTTGGCGCGAGGGCGCGCTCGCGCCACCGCCGGCCGGCGTGGCGCGGGTACCACGATTTGCGCGGGGGGCTTATGGTGGGGCCGCCCT
>CAXTWJ010000117.1:0-2690 GCA_964247925.1 uncultured Sphingomonas sp. | reverse complement strand
GACGCTGGTCGCTCGATTAGCGCGTCGCGCTAATCTTGCTGCGTCACTCGTAATCCCCACCCATGTTCTGGTTCCGGGGCGGCGCCGCGGCCGTCAGTCGCAGCGCCTCCGCCGACGCCTGCAGCGAGCCGACCGCATCCACCTCGTCGTCGTCGTCGATCTGCACCTTCTGCAGGCCCGACACGATCGACTCCTGCAGGTGGTCGGGGCGCACCGTCTGTTCGGCGATCTCGCGCAGCGCCACGACCGGGTTCTTGTCGCGGTCGCGGTCCAGCGTCAGCTCCGCGCCGCCGGAGATCTGGCGCGCGCGCTGCGCGGCGGCGAGCACCAGGTCGAAGCGGTTGGGGATCTTGTCAACGCAATCCTCGACGGTGACGCGCGCCATGCCGTGTCCTTTGGTTTTCTAGCAAAACGAGAAGCGTGGTCGCCTAGCCGACCATCGCCCCGAAGTCAAAGGGAGTTGCCCGGCCCGCGCCCCTGCCCCATGCACGCGCGCCATGGCCGATCCGCCCTTCACCGTCGATGGCAACCGGCTGACGCCGCTGGTCACCGGGCGCGAGCGGATCGACACGCTGCTCGCGCTGATCGCCGGCGCGCGCACGTCGCTGCGGCTGATCTACTATATCTATGCCGATGACAGTGCCGGCCAGCGCGTCAATGCGGGCCTGATCGCGGCCGCCGAGCGCGGCGTGGCGGTGTCGCTGATCGTCGATGGCTTCGGCGCGTCGATCCGATCGGATCGGGCGTTCTTCACGCCGCTGGAGCAGGCCGGCATCTCGGTCTGCTGGTTCTCACCCCGCTGGGGCCGCCGCTACCTGCTGCGCAATCACCAGAAGCTTGCCCTGGCGGATGGCGAGACCGACGGGGCCCGCATCATCATCGGCGGCTTCAACATCGAGGACGATTATCTCGGCCGCGCGCCCTCGCCCGAGCTGATCTGGCGCGACCTGGGCCTGCTGGTCGAGGGGCCGGCGGCGGCGCGCATGGCCGGCTATTTCGACGCGCTGCACGACTGGACGCGGATGCCCAAGGCCAAGCTCCGCCATCTCACGCGCGCGGTGAAGCGGTGGAGCGAGGCCGACGGCGCCGCACGCTGGCTGGTCGGCGGGCCGACGCGGCGGCTGTCGCCCTGGGCCCGGTGCCTGCGCGCCGATATGCGCGTGGCGCGGCGGATCGATATCATCGCCGGCTATTTCGCGCCCAGCCCCACCATCCTGCGGCGGCTGGATCGCGCGGGCAAGCGCCGCGCGGAGGTACGCGTGGTGACGGCGGCGCTGTCCGACCATCCCAACGCGGTCGCGGCGGCGCGTTTCACCTATGCCGGGCTGCTCCGGAAACGCGTGCGCATCTTCGAGTACCAGCCCTCCAAGCTGCACACAAAGCTGTTCCTGGTCGATCACGCCGTCCACGTCGGCTCCGCCAACTTCGACATGCGCTCGCTGTTCATCAACCTGGAGCTGATGCTCCGGATCGAGGACGCCGCCTTCGCCGCGCACATCCGCGCCTATGTCGATGGCGAGGTCGCGCGGTCGGAGGCGATCACGGCGGAGGTGTACCGTCAGCGCGCCGGCTGGCGACAGCGGGTGCGGCAGTTCGTGGCCTATGTGCTGCTGGCGGTGGTCGATCCGCGTGTCTCTCGAGGGCTCAATCTCGAGTGAGCGGGCCAGCCGACGGCGAAGCCGCCGGCCAAACGTCGAACGGGTCGGCTTTGCCGCCCGCCGGCCGGGCTTGGCGTTGCGCCTGCCGCGCACCGGCGCGGGCGTGGCCGCGCCTATGCCTACGCCTTATGCGCCCAGTACAGCTGCGCCGGCGGCACGTTCCACCACTCCATATCGTGATCGATGTCCGACCAGTGTGGGGTCAGGAAGTCCTTCACCTTGGGGGAGAACTGATAAACCAGGAACGCGCCGCCCGGCCGGAGCACCGCGTGCGTCGCCGCCGCGATCGCCGGGCCGACGCCGGGCGGGAGCGTGGAGAAGGGCAGGCCCGACAGCACGTAATCGGCGGCGTCGTGGCCGTGATCGCGCACAATCTGCTCGACGTCCGCCGCCGAGCCGCTGACGGCGGCGAAGCGCGGGTCGGTGATCGTGTGGCGCAGATAGCGGATGAAATCGGGGTTGGTGTCGATCACGATCAGCTTCGCGTCCGTCGCCATGCGATCGAGGATTGGGCGGCAGAAGGTGCCCACACCGGGGCCATATTCCACGAACAGCTTGCAGTTCGCCCAATCGACCGGCCCGAGCATCTTGCCGATCAGCTTGTCGGACGACGGGATGATCGAGCCGACCATCACCGGGTGTTTCAGGAACCCGCGAAAGAACATCCCCCAGGGGCTGGGCACGCCGGCGGGACGGGAGCGGGCCCGCTTGGCGGCGGTGGTCGAGCTGGGCATGAAGGCTCCTGGAAACCGGTTCGGGCCTGCCGTCGCAATTCCGGCCGCGACAATCAAGCACTCGCGCGCAGAACCCCGCGCGGGCGCGAGGGTTGCAGCGCGGCGTGGTCGGGCTAAGCGGAAATGATGAAGGAGGACCGCACGGGCCAGGTCGCCGTGATCTTCGCGTCGCAGCGCAACGGGTGCGACGCCGGCGGCTACGACGCGGCCGCCGCCGCGATGGACGCGCTCGCCGCCGCGCAGCCCGGCTATCGCGGCATCGAGGCGGCGCGCGGGACGGACGGGTTCGGCGTGACGG
>CAXTWJ010000116.1:0-7940 GCA_964247925.1 uncultured Sphingomonas sp. | reverse complement strand
GCCGGGGGGCGGGACGGGGCGGCGCGGCGCGCGGCGTCGGCACGCAGCCGCCCGTGACCAGCAGCATCGATAGGAGCAGGCGCGTTCGCATCGGCGCGAGCTTAGGGGCGTCGCGCGCCCGTCTCAACCGCGTCGGCGAGGGAACCACCCACGCCCGGCACCAGTTCAACCTGACGAGGAGATCGCATGGCCACCGCCACCCCCACGCCGCTCGTCCGCGCCAACGCGGCGACCGAGCCCAAGGTCGAGGACGCGGCTGGCCACGCCGTCGGCACCGTCCACGCCTATCTGCTCGACAAGGCGAGCGGGCACGCGCGCTTCGCGGTGCTGTCGCTTGGCGGCTTCCTCGGCATGGGCAAGAGCTTCTACCCCGTGCCGTTCACGCTGTTGTCCTACGACGCGATGCATGACGTCTATATGGTGACGATCGACAAGGGTGTGCTGGAGGGCGGGCCGAGCTGGGCCAACAACCCGCCGGTGTTCGACGCCGCCTATGCCGAGCGCGTCGGGAACTACTACGGCGCGGCCGCTCGCTGACAGGAGAATGACGATGGACAAGGAAAATGCGGCGCAGGAGGTAGCGGACGACATGATCACCGATCCCGATGCCGACGCGGCGCTCACGCCTCCGCCCCGGCCGCCACAGACGATCGAGGACGAGCCGAGCGGGGACGCGCCAGCGCGCTGACCGGTCGAGTCTGGCACGGCGGCGCCGAGCGGGCGACGCGTCGGCGCTCGTGCCAGTACCGTGCAGGCCCGGCTCGCGCGGGCGTGATGACCGTTCTCGCGACCGCGGTCTGAACGGGTGCAAGCCGGCCTTCGGTGCAGGCGGCAGCCGTTTCTTAAGCGCGGCCCGCTACCGCGCTCGTCATGCGCAGGGTGGGCAGGAGCGGGCTGATTGATGCGGGCATCCTGCTCGCGACGCTGGTGCCGCTGATGCTGACCGCGCACCTGCCGCTGTCGGACCTGCCCGATCATCTCGCGCGCCAGCAGGTGCTGCACGACTTGGCGGGCAGCGCGGTGCTGCAGCGATATTACACGATAGGCTGGGCGCTGGTTCCGAACATGGCGCTGGAGGCGGTGGTGCAGCCGCTGATGCTGGTCCTGTCGGTGGATGCGGCGATGCGGGCCTTCGTGATCGCGACCGTCACCCTGCTGTTCGTCGGCACGCGCGCGCTCAACCGGGCGCTGGACCCGAGCGCGCGCAGCTACCGCGTGGCGCCGTTGCTCATTTACGGCGGGCCGTTCCAGTTCGGGTTCCTGTCCTACTGCTTCGGCGTCGGACTCGCGCTGTGGCTGGCGGGCGCCTGGCTTGGCCGACGCGATGCGGGCTGGCGATCGGCGGTGCGGTTCGCGCTCGGCGCGGCGGCGTTGATGCTGTGCCACCTCGTCGCGTTCGGGCTGTTCGCGGCGGTCGTGGGGACGGCCGCGCTGCTCGACGGCGCGCGCGAGGGGTGGCGTGGTGTGGCGCGACGCGAACTGCGCGCCGCCGCGATGCTGGTCCCGCCCTTTCTGCTGTTCGTCCTCGCCAGCCCGACGACCAGCCAGGCCGCGGGACCGATGATCTGGTCCAGCTGGCAGCAGCGCGCGGACTCGATCGCGGCGATCACGCTGTTCTCCAGCCCCGGGCCGGAGCTGGTGCTGCTCGTGCTGGCGCTGGTCGGGTTGGGCGCGGTGCTCGCGGCGCGGGTGGTCCGGCCTCACCCGCTGGCGCTGGTGCTGGTCTTCCTCACCCTCGCCTGGGTGGCGGCGCCGCGCTCGGCTCTGGGCGGCGGTTACCTTGACTATCGCCTGCCTTGGGCGGCGAGCTTCGTGGCGTTGGCCACGCTGGTGCCGGGCGCGCGCTGGCACGCCGGCGCGCGATGGGCGGCGGGATGGTTCGGCCCGCTGGCGGCGGCGCGCGTGTTGCTGATCGCGATGCTGTGGTGGCGGTGGGAGGCGGTGATCGCGCCGATCGACGCCGCGCTGTCCCGCTTGCCGGAAGGAGCTACGCTGCTGGTAGTGCAGGGGCCGACGCGCGTTTCGGCGGGACGGCAGCCCTCGCTGCTCCACGTCGGCAGCTACGCGGTCGCGCGCACCCACGGGTACACGCCGACGCTCTACGCCAGCATCTCGGGCCAGGTGCTCCGCTTCCGCCAGCCCTGGCTCGCTCTACGGCGTTTCACCGCGCCCGAGCGGGTCGAGACGATCGACCCAGCCTACAATTACCTGCTCGTGATCGACCCCGCGACGGCCGTCGTCAGCCCGCGCTTGAACCTGCGGCCGCTCGCGCATGGCGAGCGATTTCGGCTATACCGCGTCACGCCCGCCGCCGCGACTTGAACTGCTGGCTCTTGCCGAAGCGGGTCTTGCGCGTGCCGGGCTTGCCTTCGTTCGAGCGCCCCATGATCGGCGCCTTCTGCTCGTGGACGGGCAGGCCCAGCTCCTCGTTCTCCAGCTGCCGGATCTCGTCGCGCAGGCGGCCGGCGGTCTCGAACTCCAGGTCGGCCGCGGCCTTGCGCATCTGCTTCTCGAGGTCCTCGATGTACGCGCGCAGATTGTGGCCGACCATGTGCGGGCGATCCTCGTCGATTTCGACGGTGACCTGATCCTTGGACGCGACATGGGCGATGATGTCGCCGATGTTGCGGCGAATCGTCGTCGGCGTGATGCCGTGCTCGGCGTTGTACTCCTCCTGCTTCTCGCGCCGCCTGGCGGTCTCGTTTATCGCGCGCTCCATCGAGCCGGTGATGCGGTCGGCATAGAGGATCACGCGCCCGTCGACGTTGCGCGCGGCGCGGCCGATCGTCTGGATGAGCGACGTCTCCGAGCGCAGGAAACCTTCCTTGTCCGCGTCGAGGATCGCGACCAGCCCGCATTCGGGGATGTCCAGCCCCTCGCGCAGCAGATTGATGCCGATCAGCACGTCATAAACGCCGAGGCGAAGGTCGCGGATCAGCTCGATGCGCTCCAGCGTCTCGACGTCGGAGTGCATATAGCGGACCTTGATCCCGGCCTCGTGCATGAACTCGGTCAGGTCCTCCGCCATGCGCTTGGTCAGCGTGGTGACAAGGGTGCGATAGCCCATGGCCGTGGTCGCGCGGCATTCGCCGATCAGGTCCTGCACCTGTTCCTCGACCGGCTTGATCTCGACCGGCGGGTCGATCAGGCCGGTGGGACGGATGACCTGTTCGGCGAACACGCCGCCGGTCTGCTCCATCTCCCAATGACCGGGCGTCGCCGAGACGCTGACCGTCTGGGGGCGCATCGCGTCCCACTCGTTGAAGCGCAGCGGCCGATTGTCGATGCACGACGGCAGGCGGAAGCCGTATTCCGCCAGCGTGATCTTGCGCCGGTGGTCGCCGCGCGCCATGCCGCCGACCTGCGGCACCGTCACGTGGCTCTCGTCCACGAACAACAGCGCGTTTTCCGGCAGATACTCGAACAGGGTGGGCGGCGGCTCGCCGGGCAGGCGGCCGGTCAGGAAGCGGCTGTAGTTCTCGATGCCGTTGCAGCTGCCCGTCGCCGCGATCATCTCCAGGTCGAAATTGGTCCGCTGTTCCAGCCGCTGATGTTCCAGCAGCTTGCCTTCCGCCTCCATCTCCTTCAGCCGCTCGGTCAGCTCGTGGCGGATCGCCTCGGTCGCCTGCTTCATGGTCGGGCCGGGGGTGACGTAGTGGCTGTTCGCGTAGATGCGGACGGAGTTGAGCGTCGCGATCTTCTTGCCCGTCAGGGGATCGAACTCGACGATCTCCTCGATGTCGTCGCCGAAGAACGACACGCGCCAGGCTGCGTCCTCATAGTGGGACGGGAAGATCTCCAGCGTGTCGCCCTTGACGCGGAAGTTGCCGCGCGCGAACGCGGCGTCGTTGCGCTTGTACTGGAGCGCGACCAGCTTGCGCACGATCTCGCGCTGATCGACCGACTGACCCTTCTTCAGGTCGAAGATCATCGCCGAATAGGTCTCGACCGAGCCGATGCCGTAGAGGCACGAGACCGACGCGACGATGATGACGTCGTCGCGCTCGAGCAGCGAGCGGGTGGCCGAGTGACGCATCCGGTCGATGCCCTCGTTCACCGAGGACTCCTTCTCGATATAGGTGTCGGAGCGCGGGACGTAGGCTTCGGGTTGGTAATAGTCGTAATAGCTGACGAAATACTCGACCGCGTTCTCGGGAAAGAACGACTTGAACTCGCCATAGAGCTGCGCGGCGAGGATCTTGTTGGGCGCCAGGATCAGCGCGGGGCGTTGCAGCGCCTCGATCACCTTGGCCATGGTGAAGGTCTTGCCCGAGCCGGTGACGCCCAGCAGCACCTGATCCTTGTCGCCCGCCCGCGCGCTCGCGACCAGCTCGGCGATGGCGCCGGGCTGGGCCCCGGACGGCGTGTATTCGGAAACAAGCCTGAACGGCCTGCCGCCCTCCACCTTGGGCGGGCGCTGCGGGCGGTGAGGGACGAACTCCTCGCCCGTTTCCGGCTCGGCGAGGCTGGTGCGGATCTGGATGGTCATCAGTGGTAATATGGCCTCCGCCCGGGCTGGTGCCAGTGTGGCGTTGAGCTATGAGTCGAACATATCGGACTGAAGGCTATGCTGTTCGAACCATTCTTCGTGAGAAAGGTACACGATCGGTTTGACGCCGAACCGGGCTTTGATCGCGGCCTGAGCGCGTTCATCGGTTTGGCCGTCTGCCGGGTCAACATCATAGTCGAAATATGCCGTGAACTTGTTTCCCTTTACGTCAAGGCGGAGGGCACCCCAATGCTCCGGTTCCGCGCCGAGCCAAAGCTCGTAAAGCAAGGCGCCGACGGCGGAGGAGGCCATGTCCTGCGCTCTGTCCTCAAACTCCTGGAAGAGGCTTGGCGACTGCACCCCGTCCTCCGTCTCCAGATAGAGAAAATACCGATCGGAGCCGGGATCCCCCATCTGAACGAGGCGGCCGCTTACCTCTGACAAGATCTGTTCCGAGGGCCTACTGTTCATACTTGGCGCTCTTCGAGTTGGGGAACGACTTCAGGACTCGACGTCCGCCGATGGTGTACACGACGTTGATGGCGTCCGGGCGTCGTGAGCTGCCCCGGTAGGTTGGCACGATTGTACTATGCACTTTCTCGCCTCGCTCCGTAACTCTCGCCCACTGGTTTTCTAGCGTGGCGTACGCGCTCTGGTTGAAAGAGCCATTTTGTGCGAAGTGGTTGAAGTCATCCGTCGGTCCGTTGAACCGGCGAGCGATGTAGTGGCCGCCGTGATCATCAGCCAAGCGGTCACTGCCGCCTGCAGCTTTCTGCGCCGTTCGAGAGCGTGCCTGCGTGGGCGCAAGCGTAATGGTACCCTCGATCTTGCGTGGTCGGCGTTTGGTATCGAGAGTGAAGCCATAGCCGTTTCGTTTCTCGACACGCGTTTCCGGCCCGAATGTCTGCTGATCGAGTGATGGAACGTGCGCGACATCAGGCGGCAGCTGGCCCGCGTGCGCTTGCATATACGTCTTGAGCGCCACAACCTTGTCGAACGCGAGTTTGCCCTCATCGAGGGACGCCTGTGTTGGCACCTTCAGGACCTGTCCGACCTGCAAACGATCGTCGTGCAGATCGTTCAACCATCGCAAGTCTTCCGGTGTGATCCCGACGCGCGTCGCCGCGAGATGCGTCAGCGTGTCGCCCGCGCGCACCTTATAAAGCGTGTAGTTGTGGGAATCTTGAGGATCGCCTGCCTTTGCCTTCTCGCGAAGCCGGTTCTCGTCCGCGACGATGCGCGGGTCTTCACGGCCAAGCTGCCGCTTCGGTATTGAAGAGCGCCTGCTCATGCCGGCCGTCACACCGCTGCCCGGCGCGAAGGTGAACTCCCCGTTTGTGGGATCGTGGTACGGGTTGAACTTCACCTCGAGCGCCGGATCGTCCAGCTGCGCTGGCAACCAGTGGCCAGTCCGCAACCAGAGCGCGAAACCGGATTGGGTACGGCGTGTCTCTGGGCTTGTCTGCATCGGCTCTCCCCCGACTGCGCCCATACACGAACGTCCGAACAAAGCAAGAACGCTATCGTGGTCTGGCGAAGTTTCGCCTGACCGCGTAGCGGCCGACGCATGATCGACGCCCCCCTACGCCTCCGCCTCGACGGCACCGCGCTCGCCGACAACTGGCGCGCGCTCGATCGGCTGAGCGGGGCGGCGCAGTGCGGGGCGGCGGTGAAGGCGGACGGCTATGGGCTGGGCGCCACCGCCGTCGTGACGCGGCTGGCGGAGGCGGGCTGCCGGCAATTCTATGTCGCGACCTGGGCGGAGGCGGCGGCGCTGCCCGCGTCCGGGCTGCCGCTGTCGGTACTGCACGGGGTGCGCGCGGAGGACATGGGCGTGGCGCTGAGCGGGATCGCGCGGCCGGTGCTGAACACGGTCGCCCAGGTCCGGCGCTGGCGCGAGGCGGGCGGAGGCGTGTGCGACGTGATGGTCGATACGGGGATGAACCGGCTGGGCGTGGCGGCGGACGACGTGCGCGGCGGGCTGCTCGACGGGCTCGTGATCGACACGCTCATGAGCCATCTCGCCTGCGCGGACGAGGACGAGCCCATGAACGAGCGCCAGCGCGCGGCCTTCGCCAGCCTGGTCGGCGCGGTGCCGGCGGCGCGGTACAGCCTCGCCAACTCTGCCGGGATCGCATTGGGGGCGGCGTATGGTTTCGACCTGACCCGCCCGGGGCTGGCCCTGTACGGCGGCGTGCCGCGCCCCGAGCTGGCGAGCGTCGTGCGACAGGTCGCCCGACCGGAGGCGCAGGTGCTGCAGCGCCGGCTGGTCCGCGCGGGCGAGACGGTCGGCTACAACGCGACCTGGGTGGCGCCCGTCGATATTCAGGTGGCGATCCTCAACATCGGCTATGCCGACGGCTACCTGCGGAGTTTCTCCGATCGGGGGCGGGCGTTATCGAATGAGAGGGCCAACGAAGCGGTGCTGCCGGTGATCGGCCGGGTGTCGATGGACCTGCTCGCGGTCGATACGACGGCCGCGCCCGGGCTGGGCGAGGGCGACTGGGTCGCGATCGACCTGAATCTGCCCGCGGCCGCGGCGGCGTCCGGCCTGTCGCAGTACGAGCTGCTGACGGGGCTTGGCCGGCGGTATGAGCGGAGGTGGGGGTGATTAGGCGTAGATGCCCCAGGGGTCGAAGCGCGCTCGCCTGATCCAGCGCGTCGCGATCCACTTCTCGCCACGGGTCACCGGCAGGCCGGCGTGGCGGGTGCGTTGGTCGGGGAGGGCGTCTGCATCGGTGTTCGCGAAGATGAGCACGTCGCCGGGCTTGGGCCTGATCGCCTGGCCCAGTGCCTCGAACGCCGTCGCGCCGCCGTCGAAGCCGTCGTTCAGATAGGCGATCGCGGTCAGCACGCGCTGGTTCGCCTCGCCGGGCAGGCAGTCGTGATGCAGCCGGTACTGCTGGCCGGGCGCGTAGCGCAACACGGTCAACGGCTCGCCCCGCTCGATCGCGGTGCCCGTCGCGGCCGCCAGCCGCCGGTTGAGCGCGTGGACGACGAGATCCTGCTGGATCGGCCCCAGCACGGCGCCGTCGGACGTGCGGATCGGGTGCGGGCGCAGCGCGCGCGAGCGCGGGTCCGCGACGACCGACGGCTGCAGGTAGGGAGTGGCGAGCGCGCGGCCGTGGTCGCACTCGCCGGGGGTGAACAGCCGTTGGGCGATCGCGAGGCGGGGCGATGAGGCGATCGGCGACAGCGTCGGCACCTGGGCCGGGCCGCCGTCGGGCAGCAGATCCATGCGCGCCAGCAGATCGAGCACCGGCGCGGCCCGCTCGCCCAGGCTTGCCGCCGCGCGCAGCCGCTCGATCGCGCCGGGCCAGTCGGCCGGCCCCGCCAAGCCCTTCGCCGCCAGCGACGCTCCCGCCAGCGCCGCCGGCCGGGCCGGGCACGAGGCGGCGGCGTCGAACAGCCGTCGCGCGGCCCGCCAGTCGCGCGACACGTCGCCGCGGAC
>CAXTWJ010000115.1:5631-7951 GCA_964247925.1 uncultured Sphingomonas sp. | reverse complement strand
GCGTCGGGCAGCTCCTTTTCGTTGTTGGACGTGATCACCACGATCGGCCGCTCGACCGCGCGCACCGTCTCGCCGGTCTCGTACACATGGAACTCCATGCGATCGAGCTCCTGGAGCAGGTCGTTGGGGAACTCGATGTCCGCCTTGTCGATCTCATCGATCAACAGCACCGGCGGCTTGGGCCGCGTGAACGCCTCCCACAGCTTCCCGCGCCGGATATAGTTCGCGATGTCGTGGACGCGCTCGTCGCCCAGCTGCCCGTCACGCAGGCGCGCGACGGCGTCATACTCGTATAATCCTTGCTGCGCCTTGGTGGTGGACTTGACGTTCCACTCGATCAGCTCGGCGCCGACCGCGCGCGCGATCTCGTTGGCGAGCACCGTCTTGCCCGTGCCGGGTTCGCCCTTGACCAGCAGCGGCCGGCGCAGCGTCACGGCGGCGTTAACCGCGACCTTTAGGTCATCGGTCGCGACGTAGTTCTCCGTACCCGTGAACCGCTGCATACTGCCTGATCCCGCTTTGATAGCGGGCGGCACTGGCCTATCGCGTTGTCCGGTGCAACCGGTTCAGTCCCGACCGCGGGCGCTGGCGCGCGCGTCGAGCAGGCTGAACAGCCCGCGATGCTGCGCGAACAGCTGGTGCGCGCCAAAGGTGACGGCGCGCTCGGGTGCGGTCGCCAGCGCCTGATCGGTCATGCTGTCGTCGGGCAGCGCGCAGGGCGGCAGGACGAGGCCGAACCGCTCGGCTGCCGTCGCCAGCACGATGCGCACCGCCGCCCAGTCCGCGACCAGCGCGCAGGCCGCGCCCAACGCGACGCCGTCGCGCTCGGACCGTGCCAGCATCTCCAGCGTGTGCCGTTCCGCGCTCAGCGCCGCGGCGGTCATGGACTGGCCCGGTGTCGGCGGCACCGGGCCGGCGGCGGCGGTCAGCTGCGCCAGTGCCAGCCGCTCGGCCGCGAAGCCCGGGACCGCGGGACCGAACCACGCGGCCGCGCCCGCCAGCCCCGCCGCGCTCTCGCTCAGGTCGGGATGGTGGCCGTGGATCGCGCACAGCGCGTGGACGGCGTCGCTCAGGTCGCGCGTCGTGGCGAGACGGCCAGACAGCTGTGACAGCCACGGATGGGCGGCGACTCCGTCGGCCAGCGCCAGCCGGGCGACGAGGTCGGCGGCACCCGGCCGTCCACCCCCTCTGTGTTGTTGCGCCACCGCTCGTCTCCCGAGAAAACCGCGCCGGCGTCGGCCGACCTGTTCTTCCCTGTCGGCACCGCCCTATACCGAAGGGCGTAAAGACCCGGTGAAATGCCGCTTAACGATCACGCAACCGGGCTGGACGTGCGCGGCCGCCACCGCGATAAGCGCCAGGGCGTTGCTGGAGTGAGGCGGGATGCGGGCATGGGTTTTGGCACTGGCGCTGGCCGGCGTGGGCAGTAGTGCGATGGCGGCGGATGCCCCGCAGCAGAACGCCAGCAGGCCCGGCGAGCTGACGCTGGCACGCGTGTTCGGCAACCCCGACCTGTCCGGGCAGCAGCCCAAGAACCTGAAGCTGTCGCCCGACGGCACGCTGCTCACCTCGCTGCGGTCGCGACCCGATGAGAAGGAACGCCAGGACCTCTGGGCGATGGACACCCGCACCGGCGTCGAACGGATGCTGGTCGATTCCCGCAAGCTCGGATCGGGTGCAGAGCTGTCAGAGGCCGAGAAGATGCAGCGCGAGCGCGCGCGGATCGGCGGGCAGAAGGGGATCGCGTCCTATGACTGGGCGCCCGACGGTCGCGCCATCCTGGTGCCGCTCGACGGCGAGCTCTACCTGGCCGGCCTGGACGGCAACACCCGCAAGCTGTCGGGGACCAAGGACGCGCTCAACGCCGTCGTGTCGCCCCGCGGCGGCTTCGTCAGCTTCGTGCGCGACCAGAACCTCTACGTTGCCCCGCTCGGGGGCGGCGACGCGCGCGCGGTGACGCAGGGCGGGGCCGGCACCGTCCACTGGGGCGAGGCGGAGTTCGTCGCGCAGGAGGAGATGGACCGCCGCACGGGTTATTGGTGGTCGCCCGACGAGAGCAGGATCGCGGTGGAGCGGTTCGACGAGGCGCCGGTCCATACCGCCGTGCGCGCCTCGATCGGCGCGTCGGGCACGAAAACCTATGAACAGCGCTACCCGGCCGCGGGCACGCCCAACGTGCTGGTCCAGCTCTATGTGATGCGCCCCGACGGCTCCGGGCAGGTCAGGGTCGATCTGGGCGGCGAGCCCGACATCTACCTCGCCCGCGTCGATTGGACCCCCGACGGCCACGCGCGGCGGGTGGGACGCGCCAGCCCCGCCC
>CAXTWJ010000115.1:0-5621 GCA_964247925.1 uncultured Sphingomonas sp. | reverse complement strand
CGCGCGGGGCGCCCCCCCCCACATCACCCGCCCCCGCGGCGTGCGCCCCCCCCCCGGCCCGGCGGTGGGGGGGCAGCGCGAAAGCCGCGACCAGAAGTCACTGGACGTGCTCCGGGTCGATTCGGACACGGGCAAGGCGACGGTCCTGTTCACCGAGCACGCAGGCGCGCGCAGCTGGCTCAACCTGTCCGACATCTATCACGCGATGCCCGACGGCAGCCTGCTCTGGTCGTCGGAGCGCAGCGGTTATCGGCACCTGTATCGCTTCAACAGGGGCCGATGGACGCAGCTGACCCATGGCGCCTGGGTCGTGACCGACCTGGTCGGCGTCGATGAAGCACACGGCCTCGCCTATTTCGCCGGCACCAGGGACGATGTGCTGGAAACGCATCTCTACCGTCTCGACCTCAAGCACGCGAGCGAGCCGACGCGGCTGACCGAACGCGGCTATACGACGCTGGCGGGCGTGATGGACGCCGCCGCGACGCGGCTCATGGTCGTCCGCTCCGGCCCGGCGCAGCCGCCGCAGGTCTATCTGGCGGATACGGACGGCAAGCGGCTGCGCTGGATCGGCGAGAACGCGGTGGCGCCGGGCCATCCTTACTACCCCTATCTTGCGTCCCACCAGCCGACGAAGTTTGGCACCATCAAGGCCGCGGATGGCTCGACCCTGTATTGGGAAATGATCACCCCGCCGCTCGAGCCGGGCAGGCGCTACCCGGTGTTCTTCGAACATTATGGCGGCCCCGGCACCGGCCAGCAGGTCACGCGGGGCTGGCAGGGCGCGCTGCCGCAGTTCCTCGTCGATCGTGGCTGGGTCTATTTCAAGATCGACAATCGCGGCTCCTACAATCGCGGCAAGGCGTTCGAGGACCAGATCTATCACGCGATGGGCACGGTGGAGGTCGCCGACCAGCTTGCCGGCGCGACGTATCTGAAATCGCTGCCCTTCATCGATCCGGCCAGGATCGCGATATATGGCTGGTCCTATGGCGGCTATATGTCGCTCAAGATGCTGGAGAAGACGCCGGGCGTCTACGCGGCCGCAGTCTCGGGCGCGCCGGTGACCGACTGGCAGCTGTACGACACCCACTATACCGAACGGTATCTGGGCGATCCGGCCAAGGATCCGGAGAGCTACCGGTCGTCGGCCGCCGTGGCGGACGCGTCGAAGATTCGCGACCCGCTGCTGCTGATCCACGGCATGGCGGATGACAACGTTTTCCTGACCAACTCGACCATGGCCGCGGCCGAGATGCAGAAGACGAAGACGCCGTTCGAGATGATGTTCTACCCCGGCTACACCCACCGCGTCGGCGGCCCGGGGATCAGCGAGCATCTGTGGGGCACGATCCTCGACTTCCTCGACCGTCACGTGAAGGACGCGCCGACCCAGTAGAGCTTGCTGGCGCGGCCTGGCGACCCCGGCTACAGCCCGCGCGCACAGCGGAGAATGAACATGGGATACCGGGTCGCCATCGCCGGCGCGACGGGCAGTGTCGGGCGCGAAATGGTCAACATCCTGGCCGAGCGCGAGTTTCCCGCGGACGAGATCGCGGTGCTCGCCTCCTCGCGGTCGCAGGGCGACGAGATCGAATATGGCGAGACCGGGCGCATGCTCCGGGTCCAGAACATCGATCATTTCGACCCGGCCGGCTGGGACATGGCGCTGTTCGCGATCGGCTCGGAGGCGACAGGGGTCCACGCCCCCCGTTTCGCGCAGGCCGGCTGCACGGTGATCGACAACTCGTCGCTGTACCGCATGGACCCCGACGTGCCGCTGATCGTGCCGGAAGTAAATCCGGAGGCGATCGCGGGCTACCGGGCGAAGAACATCATCGCCAACCCGAATTGCTCCACCGCGCAGATGGTGGTCGCGCTGAAGCCGCTCCACGACACGGCCCGGATCACCCGCGTGGTGGTCGCGACCTATCAGTCGGTGTCGGGCGCGGGCAAGGAGGGCATGGACGAGCTGTTCGAGCAGTCGCGCAACATCTTCGTCGGCGACCCCGCCGAGCCGCGCAAGTTCACCAAGCAGATCGCCTTCAACGTCATCCCGCACATCGACAGCTTCCTCGACGACGGCTCCACCAAGGAAGAGTGGAAGATGGTGGTGGAAACCAAGAAGATCCTCGACCCCAAGATCAAGGTGACGGCAACCTGCGTCCGCGTCCCCGTGTTCGTCGGCCATTCGGAGGCGATCAACATCGAGTTCGCCGACGAGATCAGCGCGATGGAGGCGCAGGACATCCTGCGCGAGGCGCCCGGCATCATGCTGGTCGATAAGCGCGAGGACGGCGGCTACGTCACGCCGGTCGAGTGCGTCGGCGAATACGCCACTTACATCAGCCGCGTGCGAGAGGATCCGACGGTGGAGAACGGCCTGTCGCTGTGGTGCGTCAGCGACAACCTGCGCAAGGGCGCGGCGCTCAATGCCGTGCAGATCGCCGAACTGCTCGGACGCAAGCACCTCCGGAAGGCCTAGGAACCATTGCGGGCGCGTTCCGGTTATAGGGTGATAACCGGAGTTATCAGATGTCCAGCATTCCCAACGCCAAGATGAAGCACGCGCACGTCCATCACGAGGAGGACGCGCCCGCGTCCCAACCGACCGCCGCGCCGACCCCGCCGGCGCACGACGAGACGCTGGGCGAGCGTGCGCGCGAGCTGGCCGAAGAGGCGGTGGACGCGGTCAAGACGCGGCCCAAGACCGCCGCCGCGATCGGCGCGGCCGTGCTGGCGGGTGCCGCCGCGCTGATCGGCGGTCCCGCGATCGCCAAGGCGGCCAGGGGTGACACGCCCAAGAAGAAGCCAGCGGCGAAGAAGAAGCCGGCCGCCAAGAAATGAGCGTCAGGGCGGGAGGGCGCTAGTAGAGCAGCGCGTCCCGCCGCTCCTCCGCCCACGCCGCCTCGTCCGACCCCGCGATCGCGTCGAGGTCGCCCGGTGTGGCGCTCGGGTCATCGACCCATTCGCGCAAGGCGGTGCCGCCGTTGATCACGTCGATCGCCAGCTTGCCGAACTCATATTCATACGGGAAGTCGCGCCACAACGGGTATTCGGGCCGGAGCGCCCGGATCGCCTTGAACCCGACCGCCTGCAATCGCCACGGTCGAAAGGCGGAATGGTCATAGCCCGGCCCTTCAGCATGGATGAACAGCCCCGCGCAGAGTTCGCCCTGATGCTTGTGGAAGGTGGGCTGAAACCAGAACGGTCGCAGCGTGCAGCCGGCCAGCCACGCCGGTGCGATCCGCCGCATCGCCGCGAGCAGCGCGGCCGCGTCGAGGTCGGGCGCGCCGAACAGCTCCAGCGGCCGCGTCGTTCCCCTGCCCTCGGAAAGCGTGGTGCCTTCCAGCATCACCGTGCCCGCGTAAGCGCGCGCCATGTTGACGTTGGCGGCATTGGGCGAGGGATTGACCCACACCCGGTCGGGCGACCAGCCCCAGCCCGGCGCCTCGTCCGGCCGCCATCCCTCCATCGCGATCACGCGATACTCGACGTCCAGCCCGAACCGCCGGATGAACCACCGCCCCATCTCGCCCAGCGTCAGGCCGTGGCGCATCGGCATCGGCCCCGCGCCCACGAAGCTCTCCCAGCCGGATCGCAGCGTCGTGCCTTCGACGGGTCGTCCCGCCGGGTTGGGCCGGTCCAGCACCCACACCGCCTTGCCGTGCGCCGCGGCCGCTTCCAGCACATAGAGCAACGTCGTCACGAAGGTGTAGATGCGGCAGCCCACATCCTGCAGATCGACCAGCAGGACGTCGAACGTGCCCATCGCCTGCGCCGTCGGTCGCCGCACCTCGCCGTAGAGGCTGAAGACGGGCACGCCGTACACGGGATCGGTGAAGTCGGGCGACTCCATCATGTTGTCCTGCAGGTCGCCGCGCACGCCATGCTGCGGGCCGAACACCGCCGTCACGTTCACCCCCGCCGCGATCAGCGCGTCGAGCGAGTGAGTCAGGTCCGCGGTGACCGAGGCGGGATGCCCGAGCAGCGCGACGCGCTTGCCCGCCAACGGCTTGCGGAGATCAGGCTCGGCGAGGAGCCGGTCGATGCCGAACTTCATGCCGCCTCCGGTGGCGGGAGGCGCGCGGCGAAGCAAGCCGGATGGTGAAAGTCCGGCGCGCCGGGCGGGTGCGCCAGGCTCCAGAACGATCGCGTCCCACTCTCCTCCTCGATCACCGCCGTCAGCGCCATCGCCGGCTCGCCATGCGGCAGGCCCGCCAGGTCGAGGGCCACCTGCACGCCATCGGGCAGCCGCTCGATCCGCGGCGGGACCGCGAGCGGCAGGTCGGTCATGCCCTCCCGATACCCCTCGAAGGCATAGGCCGCCCAGCGCGTCGAGGGCGAGAAATTGAACTCGACATAGCGTTCGTGATCATCGAACCGAAGGAACAGCTCGAAGCACGTCGTCCG
Organism: uncultured Sphingomonas sp.; assembly: GCA_964247925.1. Taxonomy (GTDB): domain Bacteria; phylum Pseudomonadota; class Alphaproteobacteria; order Sphingomonadales; family Sphingomonadaceae; genus Sphingomonas. Next base: position 1,208 of record CAXTWJ010000115.1, on the reverse strand, counting down.
CCAGAGCTCGTCGGCGCGCACGGGCAGCTGCCGGTCGGGCCACCGCACGCCGTCGCCTACCATGAGATAGGTCAGGGGCAGCAGATCGCCCGAACGTGTCATATCGACGGTGATTGCTTGCGCGCGATCGGCCGCGCGGTCGGCATGGGGGAGCAGGTGAAAGCCGGGCATCCGCTCTTGTCTAGGAAAAGGCGCGTCGAAACGCTATGTCGCCCGCCTCCCATGGCAACCCAACTCCCCTCCTCGCCGCGCGTCGGCATGGTGTCGCTCGGCTGTCCCAAGAACCTGGTCGACAGCGAGCGGATCCTGACCCGCCTGCGCGCGGAGGGCTATGCCATGTCGCCCGACTATCAGGGCGCGGACGTGGTGCTGGTCAACACCTGCGGCTTCCTCGACTCCGCCAAGGAGGAGAGCCTGGAGGCGATCGGCGAGGCGATCGCGGAGAATGGGCGCGTCATCGTGACGGGCTGCATGGGCAAGGAGGCCGACGTGATCCGCGCGCGTTTCCCCGCCGTGCTCGCGGTCACGGGCGCGCATCAATATGAGCAGGTCGTGGGCGCCGTCCACGCGGCGGCGCCGATGGGCCGCTCGCCCTATCTCGACCTGATGCCGGGCGCGGCGGTCGAGGATACCGAGCTCAAGCTCACGCCGCGCCACTACAGCTATCTGAAGATCGCCGAAGGCTGCAACCACCGCTGCGCCTTCTGCATCATCCCGTCGCTGCGCGGCGACCTCGCCAGCCGCCGCCCCGACGCGATCCTGCGCGAGGCGGAGAAGCTGGTCGCGGCGGGGACCCAGGAGCTGCTGGTCATCAGCCAGGATACCAGCGCCTATGGCATCGACATCCGCCACGAGCCTCGGCCGTGGAAGGGTCGCGAGGTCGTGCCGCACATGACCGACCTCGCGCGCGAGTTGGGCCGGATCGCACCCTGGGTCCGGCTCCACTACGTCTATCCCTATCCGCACGTCGATCAGGTCATCCCGCTGATGGCCGAAGGGCTGGTGCTGCCCTATCTCGACATCCCCTTCCAGCACGCGAGCCCGTCGGTGCTGAAGCGGATGCGGCGCCCCGCCAACGACGCCAAGGTGCTGGAGCGCATCCGGGGCTGGCGCGCGGTCTGCCCCGACATCGCGATCCGCTCGTCCTTCGTGGTCGGCTTCCCCGGCGAGACGGAGGCGGACTTCGCCTATCTGCTCGACTGGCTGGA
>CAXTWJ010000114.1:7055-7994 GCA_964247925.1 uncultured Sphingomonas sp. | reverse complement strand
CGCGCGCCGGCACCTCGGCCGGGGGGGGCCTGCGCGCGGCGGCCGCCTCGCGCAGCACCTCGTCGCGATGCGACAGCCAGGCGCGCGCCGCCTCGCCCGTCAGCGCCTCGACCCGGCGTACGCCGGAGGACACCGCACCCTCGCCCACGACCGTGAAAAGCCCGATCTCGCCCAGCGCGCCGACATGGGTGCCCCCGCACAGCTCCAGCGAGTAGGTGCCGTCCGCGTCCTGGCCCATCGACACGACGCGGACCTCGTCGCCATATTTCTCGCCGAACAGCGCCATCGCGCCCTCCGCGATCGCTTCGTCGGGCGTCATCAGCCGCGTGATCACCGGGCCATTGCCGCGCACCTGCTCGTTCACATCACGCTCCACGTGCGCGATGTCGGCCGGTGAGAGCGCGACGGGCTGCGAGAAGTCGAACCGCAGACGGTCGGGCGCGACCAGCGAGCCTTTCTGCGCGACGTGGCTGCCCAGCCGCTGGCGAAGCGCCTCGTGCAGCAAATGCGTGGCGGAGTGATTGGCCCTGATCTGCGCGCGCCGGGTCAGGTCGATCGCGAGCCGGACCGGGTCGCCGACCGTGACCTCGCCGGCCTCGACCCGGGCGTGATGCACCCACAGCCGGCCGAGCTGCTTGGACGTGTCCGTCACGCCGGCGCGCAGGCCGGTGTCGCTGCTGATGGACCCGGCGTCGCCGACCTGCCCGCCGCTCTCGGCATAGAAGGGCGTCTGATTGACGACGATCGCCACCGTCTCCCCCGGCCCGGCCCGCTCGACGCGCGCGCCGTCCTTGACCAGCGCCAGTACCTCGCCCTCGCCGACGTCGTTGGCATAGCCGGTGAACTCGGTCGAGCCGTGCGCTTCCGCGATGTCAAACCACAGCTCGTCCGACGCCTTCGCGCCCGCGCCTTTCCACCCCGCGCGCGCCGCCCGCGTCT
>CAXTWJ010000114.1:0-7045 GCA_964247925.1 uncultured Sphingomonas sp. | reverse complement strand
GGCTTCCGTCGCCCGCGAGCGCATCCTGGGCAACATGCGCACCCGCGTCGGCCAGCCTTTCAACCAGCAGGCGGTCGAGGACGACATCCGCAACCTTTACGGCACGGGCGCCGTGACCAACGTCCGCATCTTCTCCGAACCCAGCGGCGACGGGGTCAAGGTCACGGTCGTCGTGCAGACCCGCGCCGTCGTGCGCGAGATCGCCATCAACGGCGCCCGCCGCCTGCGCGCCCGAGCCTTCCCCCGCCGCGCGCGCGGCCCGCTTCTGCTCGGCCATCGCCGCGGCGAAGCCGGCGCGATCGACGTGCAGCCCCTGCGCGCGCAAGGCGTCCACGGTCAGGTCGTAGGGAAAGCCAAAGGTGTCGTAGAGCCGGAACGCGGTCTCGCCCGCCAGCGTGCCGCCCTGCCCCAGCCCGGCGGTCGCCTCGTCCAGCAGCTTCAGTCCGCGATCCAGCGTTTGCCGGAAGCGCGTTTCCTCCTGCGCCAGCGTCGCCTCGATCAGCGGCTGCGCGCGGACCAGCTCCGGATAGGCCGCGCCCATCTCCGCCACCAGGGCCGGCACCAGACGGTGCATCAGCGGCTCGGCCGCGCCGAGCAGGCGCGCGTGGCGCATCGCGCGGCGCATGATCCGGCGGAGCACATAGCCGCGACCCTCATTGGCGGGCAGCACGCCGTCGGCGACCAGGAACCCCGACGCGCGCAGATGATCCGCGATGACACGGTGCGAGGCCTTCGCCGGCCCTTCCGCCCGCGTCTGCGTCAGCGACTCCGACGCGGCGATCAGCGCCCGGAAGGTGTCGGTGTCGTAATTGTCGTGGACGCCCTGCATCACCGCCGCGATGCGTTCGAGGCCCATGCCGGTGTCGATCGACTTGCGCGGCAGCTCGCCCGTGATCTCGTTCGCCTCCTGCTCGAACTGCATGAAGACGAGGTTCCAGATCTCCACGAAGCGGTCGCCATCCTCGTCGGGCGAGCCGGGCGGCCCGCCGGCGATGTGGTCGCCATGGTCGTAGAAGATTTCCGAACACGGGCCGCAGGGACCGCTGTCGCCCATCGCCCAGAAATTGTCGGTGGTGGCGATGCGAATGATGCGCTGTTCGGGCAGTCCGGCGACCTTGCGCCACAGGTCGAACGCTTCGTCGTCCGTGTGATAGACGGTCGCGGTAAGCCGCGCCGGGTCGAGCCCCCACTCGCGCGTCAGCAGCGTCCAGGCGTGGGTGATCGCCTGCTCCTTGAAGTAATCGCCGAACGAGAAGTTGCCCAGCATCTCGAAAAAGGTGTGGTGCCGCGCGGTGTAGCCGACATTGTCGAGATCATTGTGCTTGCCGCCGGCGCGCACGCATTTCTGGCTGCTGGTCGCGGTCCGGTAGGGCCGGCTCTCCAGCCCCGTGAACACGTTCTTGAACGGCACCATGCCGGCGTTGACGAACATCAGCGTCGGGTCGTTCTGCGGCACCAGCGGCGCCGAGGCCACGATCTGGTGCCCATTCGCGCCGAAGTAATCGAGAAAGCCGCGGCGGATGTCGTTGGTCGAGGTCATGGCGCGAGGCTTAGGCGGAAGCGGCCCTGCCCTCAAGCGGAGGCGCGACGACGGTCAGCGCGCCCGGTTCGACGCTGAACGCGAGCGGAAAGGCCATACGCGTCACCTCGCCGTCCGTCGCGACCGCGACCGAGCGCGCGTGGCCGGTGACGGTCAGCTCGGGCGTATCGCCGATCGCGGCGAAGTCGCGTTCCGGATCGGCACGGCCCAGCAGCGTGCGCAGCGCGAAGCCGAGCAGCTGGCGGCGGCGGTGGGAGGCGACCGCGAAGACGGAGAGGACGCCGTCGTCCAGCGCCGCGCGCTCGCCGAGATGACCGGCGTCGAGCGAGTAGCGGTTGTTGCCGACGAACAGCAGCGGCGTCGCGACCTGCTGGTCCTGCCGTGCCATCCGCAGTCGCAGCCGGTGGTGCCGCAGGCGCTTGAGCACCGCGTAGGTGGCGGGCACCGTCGCGACCGGCCTGGGCAGATCGCGCGCGTCGCGCTCCCGCACCAGCTCGGGGTAGAAGCCGACGGCGGCGTTGTTGACGAAGGCGCGGCCGTTGACGCGGGCCAGGTCGATTTGGCGCAGCGGGCGCTCGGCGATCAGCTTGGCGGCGCCGGGCAGGTCGAGCGGCACGCCCAGCGCGCGCGCCAGATGATTGCGCGTCCCCACCGGCAGGATGCCGAGCGCCGCGCCGCCGGCCAGCGCCCCCGCCGCGCTGCCCAGCGTGCCGTCGCCGCCGCCGACCACGACGAGCGGCTCGCGACGCAGCTCGGCCGCGGCGTCCTCGATCGCGTCGCCCGCCAGCAGCCGCAGGTCGATCGCGACCCCCGCCGCGTCGAAGGCGGCGCGCAGCGCTGCTTCGAGCCGGGCGCCCCGCGCGCGGGCGAAGCCCCCGGCGCGGTTGATCAGGACGGGGATCACACCGGCGCGTCGAGCGAGGCGGGCGGCTCGGAGAAGAAGCGCGGGCCGGCGGGCGTCAGGTGAAAACAGTCCTCCAGCCGCACGCCGAACCGGCCGGGCAGGTACAGGCCCGGCTCGTCGGAGAAGCACATCCCGGCCGCCAGCGGCGTGGTCTCGCCGCGCACGAGGTTGACCGGCTCGTGCCCGTCCAGCCCGATGCCGTGGCCGGTGCGGTGCGACAGCCCGGGGAGCCGATAGTCGGGGCCATAGCCCAGCCCCGTGTAGAAGCGCCGTACCGCCGCATCGACCTCTCCCGCCGGCGTGCCGAGCCGCGCGGCGCGGAACGCGACCTGCTGGCCCTGATGCACCTGGTCCCACACGGTGCGCTGCTGCTTCCTCGCCGCGCCGTGGACCCAGGTGCGCGACACATCGGACTGATAGCCCTGCACCGTGCAGCCGCAGTCCATCAGCACGACCTGACCGTCCGCGACGCGATGGACCTCCCTCGACCCGTGCGGATAGGCGGACGCCTCGCCGATCAGCACCAGCGCGAACTCGGGATCGCCGCCCAGCTTCGCCGTCGCGGCATTCATCAACGACGCGATGTCCGGCCCCGTCATGCCGGGGGCGACGCGCGGGTGGACCCAGCGATAGGCGGCGATCGTGATGTCGGTGGCCCGTTGCATCAGCGCCAGCTCCGCCGCCGTCTTGATCATGCGACAGCCCCGCACGACCGGGTTGGCGGACGCGAGCCGCTGGCCGAGAACCAGGCCCAGGCCGTCGCTGATGAAGAAGCGCGTCGTCTCCTCCACCGCGACCGGCCCGGTCAGGCGTTGCTCGCGCAGCCAGGCGGCGGCGACCGCGAAGCCGCTGCCATCCTCCTGCCACACCCGGACGGCGGCGGGCACCGCCAGCGTCTGGCGGACGGAGGGCTCCTCGAAGAAGGGCGTGACGATGCACGGGTCGCCCTCGACCGGCAGGATCGCCAGCGTCGGCCGCTCGCTGCGGCTCCAGCGCACGCCGGTGAAGTAGATCATCGACGAGCCGGGCTCGCAGATCACCGCGCCGAGCCCGTGCTCGCGCATCAGCGCCTGGGCACGGGCAAGCCGCCCGGCGCGCTCCGCCGCGTCGATCGGGCGAATGTCGCGCGTCATGTCGTCCAGGCCGCGCAGATCCGGATCGGCGGCGCGGAGCAGGGCGGAGTCGGCTAGGAGCGGGTGCGCGGCGCCGTGGCCGAGCAGCCGACGACGGTTCATGGCGGGCAGCGTTACGGCGCTTGACCGCGCGGCCGCAATCCCCTTGATCCGACGCCGGTTCACGGGAGCGCACGAATGGCCAAGCGGCTGACCTGGTATATCCTGATCGGCCTGGTGCTGGGCCTCGTCGTCGGCTGGGCGATCAACGCGGCGGTGGATGACGGCACGCCGGCGGCGGCGGACCGGTTGAAGGCGATCGCCGGCTACATCTCGGTCGTGACCACCGTCTTCCTGCGGCTGATCAAGATGATCATCGCGCCCCTCGTGCTCTCCACACTGGTGGTCGGGATCGCGCACATGGGCGACACGGGCGCGCTCGGGCGGGTGGGCGCGAAAGCGCTGGGCTGGTTCATCGGTGCGAGCCTGATGTCGCTGACGCTGGGGCTGATCCTCGTCCACCTGCTGCGGCCCGGCGTCGGACTGCACCTGCCGCTCCCGCCGGTGACGGCGGGCAGCGGCATCGACCGCAGCGCGTTCGACCCGGCCAAGTGGGTGGCGCACGTCATCCCGCAATCCATCTTCGAGGTGCTGGGGACCAACGAGATCCTGCCGATCGTGGTCTTCGCCGTTTTCGCGGGCGTCGCGATCACGGCGGTGGGCGAGCCGGCGCGGCCGCTGGTACGCGGGGCGGAGGCGCTGGTCGCCGTCATGCTCCGGATCACCGATTACGTGATGCGGTTCGCTCCCGTCGCCGTGTTCGCGGCCGTGGCGGCGGCGCTGGTCGAGCAGGGGCCGCGCGTGATCCTGCAGCTCGGCTATTTCATGGGGTCGGTCTATCTCGGGCTCGCCCTGCTGTGGGCGGCGCTGATCGGGTTGGGCTTCCTGTTCGTCGGCCCGCGCATGGGGCAGCTCATCCGCTATGTCCGCGAGCCGGCGCTGGTCGCTTTCTCGACCGCGTCGTCGGAGGCCGCGTTCCCGCGCACGCTGGAGGCGCTGGAACGGTTCGGGGTGCCCAACCGGATCGCGTCCTTCGTGCTGCCGCTCGGCTATTCGTTCAACCTCGACGGGTCGATGATGTACATGACCTTCGCGTCGCTGTTCATCGCGCAGGCCTATGGCATCCACCTGTCGCTGGGGACGGAGATCGCGATGCTGCTGACGCTGATGGTGACCTCCAAGGGCATCGCCGGGGTGCCGCGCGCCAGCCTGGTGGTGATCACCGCGACGCTGGCCTCGTTCAATATCCCGGAAGCCGGCGTGCTGCTGATCCTGGCGGTGGATCACTTCCTCGACATGGGCCGCTCGGCGACCAACGTGCTGGGCAACGCGGTCGCGGCCAGCGTGGTGGCGCGCTGGGAGGGCGGGATCAGGCCCGCCGTAGCGGGCGACGGCCTGGCTCAGGCATAGGCGTAGGGGCCACCCTTCGCCAGCGCGGCCTGGTAGGCGGGGCGGGCGTGGACCTTGTCCAGCCACGCGATCGTTGCCGGGCGGCTCGCGTCCAGTCCGGCGCGACTGCGAGCGGCCTCCAGCGGAAAGCTCATCATCACGTCGGCGGCGGTGAGCTGGTCGCCGGCGAACCACGGGCGCTTGGTCAGCTCCTGCTCGACATGGTCGAGATGGACGTCGATCATCGGCTGGATGCGCCTGGTCGCCGTCTTGCCGAACAGCGGCACGCGGCTGAGCACCAGCTTGACGAACAGCGGCGGCATGATCGAACCTTCGGCATAGTGGAACCAGAAGCGATAGCGGAGCGCGTCGTCGCGGTGCGCCGGCGAGCCGAGCTTCCCGTCGGCCTTCTCGACCAGATATTCGACGATCGCGCCGGTCTCCGCGACGACGAGGCCCCCTCCTCCTACAACAACGTCGGTGTCCTCGATCACGGGCGACTTGCCGAGCGGATGAATGGCGCGCAGCTCGGGCGGGGCGAGCATCGTCTTCGGGTTCCGCTCGTAGCGCCTGATCTCGTAAGGCAGGCCGAGCTCCTCGAGCAGCCACAGCACACGCTGCGAGCGGGAGTTCTCCAGGTGGTGAACGATGATCATCGGCGCTGCTCCGGAGCGAAAGGTCACACTAAGGTCATACCGGTCGGCCTGATCCCGCCTGGGCCACGGTGACCCGAGCGACGCGGATGATGCCGAAACCAGCCTTGCCACGCGATGGCCACGCAGGACAGCCGCATCATGCGGCGCGAGCCGTCCAGAGCCACGCGGCGGCAGGGAAGTCGATGACATCGCCCGTGCGCTGGGCGGCAAGTCGCTCGCGCAGACGGGTCAACAAGGCTTGATGTCGTGACGGCTCCGCATCGCGCAACGCGCGGGCGGCGGGGCCGATGCGGGCGAGCAGCGACAGCGCGTCCGCGACCGGGTCGTCGCCCTCGCCAGCGCGATAGCCGAAGCGCACGAGCCGGGGTTCGGCGGCGTGCCATCCCGTATGATCGAGGAGGGATTGGACGAAGGCGGCATCGGCGAAGGCGAACGGGCCCGGTGCGTAGCCCGGCGCGGCCGGCGGCAGGTCGGCGGCGAGCGTCGCCCACGAATTGTCGGCCACCGCCGCGAAGCAGGAAAAGACCAGCGGTGCGCCGGGCGCGACGGCGCGGCGCAGGCCGGCGAAGGCGGAGCGAGGGTCGGTGAAGAACATCACGCCATGGCGCGAGAAGAGGACGTCGGGTCGGATCGCGCTCGCCTCCGTTACGGCATCGCCCGCTGCGAAGGCGGCGTTGGGCAGGTTGGCGGCGCGCTCGCACGCGACCGTGACCAGCCCGGGCGACAGGTCGATGCCGGTGACTCGCGCGTCCGGTCGGGCATGGGCGAGTGCGATGCTGGTCGCGCCGGCGCCGCAGCCGATGTCGACCGCGGTGAACGGACCGGCGGCCACGGCGGCGAGGATGGCGGCGTCGAGGTGCGGCGCGAGTCCGGCGAAGGTGCGATCGGTCCGGCGCCATTCGGCCGCCCAGACCTCGCCAACCGGGCCGGCCCAGTCGGTCGCGGTCGTCACGACCACCGTTTCCCGCCAGCAGATCTCGCGACAAGCCGCATCCTGCAGACGTCCGCCGTGCCCTTCCCCAACGCAAGAAGGCCCGCCATCGCTGGCGGACCCTCCTCGAAAGCCGGAACGGGCGCGACCTTGATCAGAGGTCGTCGTCCGCGTCGGGGCCGGTCATCAGCTCCTCGGCGACCTTGTCGGTGCGTTGGCGGATCGCCTTTTCGAGGCGGTCGGCCATCTCCGGATGCTCGCGCAGATAGGTCTTGGCGTTCTCGCGCCCCTGCCCGATGCGGACCGAGTCATAGGAGAACCATGCGCCCGACTTCTCCACCAGCCCGGCCTTGACACCCAGGTCCAGGATTTCGCCGATCTTGGAGATGCCCTCGCCGTACATGATGTCGAACTCGACCTGCTTGAACGGCGGCGCGACCTTGTTCTTGACCA
>CAXTWJ010000113.1:6678-8021 GCA_964247925.1 uncultured Sphingomonas sp. | reverse complement strand
CCCATTCGAAGATGCACGGCCGGGGCGCCATCGGCGCGAAGGGCCGGATCGAGCGGTATTGCGTGCCCTGCACGACCATCAGCTCGCCCGGCTCCACCGCGCGCTCGAACTCCGCGCCCACCACGTCCAGCGCGACGGTCTCGCTGGCGAAGATGATCGACCCGTTCAGGCGTCCCATCACCAGCGGCCGGATGCCGAGCGGGTCGCGGCACGCGATCATGCCCTCGGGCGTCATCACGATCAGCGAGTAGGCGCCCTCGATCTGCTTCAGCGCGTCGATGAACCGGTCCAGCAGCGTGCGGTAATTCGACGTGGCGACCAGGTGAATGATCGTCTCCGTGTCGCTGGTCGACTGGAAGATCGACCCGCGCCGGACCAGCTCCTTGCGCAGCCGCTGGGCGTTGGAGATGTTGCCATTGTGCGCGATCGCGAAGCCGCCCGACTGCAGCTCGGCATAGAGCGGCTGCACGTTCCGGAGTACCGCCTCGCCCGTCGTGGAATAGCGGACATGCCCCGCCGCGACGTCGCCCGGCAGTGCCCGGATCACCTCGTCACGATCGAAGTTGCCGGCGACATGGCCCATCGCCCGGTGAGTGTGAAACTGGCGCCCGTCGAACGACGTGATACCCGCCGCCTCCTGCCCGCGATGCTGCAGCGCGTGCAGCCCCAGCGCGACCAGCGCGGCCGCCGAGTCGGACCCCGACACGCCAAAGATGCCGCACTCCTCGCGAAGCTTGTCATCATCGTAGGGATGGGTGGTCAGCATGGGATGGGCTCGCCTCTGGCGTGCGCCATAGCCGCGTCCGCCGCGCTTGTCGCGCCCTGTCCTACAGCGGGGCAGCAATGCTAGAGGGCGGAACATGACCGACGCCCGCGACACCGCCACCGTCCTTGACCCGAGATACGACGCCGCCGGCCTGCTCACCGCCGTCGTCACCGATCGCGCGACGGGCCAGCTGCTGATGGTCGCGCACATGAACGCCGACGCGCTTGCGGCGACGCAGGCGAGTGGCGAGGCGCATTTCTGGTCGCGCAGCCGGGGGCGATTGTGGAAGAAGGGCGAGACCTCCGGTAACGTGCTGCGCGTCGCCGAGTTGCGCATCGACTGCGACCAGGACGCGGTGCAGGTCATCGCCGATCCCGCCGGCCCTGCCTGTCACACCGGCGCCACCTCCTGCTTCTATCGCCGGATCGAGGGCGACACGCTGGTGCGGGGGTGAGAGGCGCGGTCGTGCTCGCGCTGGCGCTGGCCGGCTGTCACCGCGAACCTTCCCAGACCGACACGCCGGGCAGCCGGCTGGAAGCGGCGGCGGTGGCGCGCGGGCTGGTGAGCGATCCCGCGC
>CAXTWJ010000113.1:6040-6668 GCA_964247925.1 uncultured Sphingomonas sp. | reverse complement strand
GGCCTCGCCCGTCGGATCGTGGGCGAGCGACACGGACCATCTCTGCGTCGTTCCCTCCGGCAAAGCTTATCTGATCGGCGCGACGATCGACTATGGCGACGGCCAGGGCTGCGCCGCGTCCGGCACCGCCGAGCAGCAGGGCAATCGACTCCGCGTCGGCATCGGCGACTGCCGCTTCGACGCGCGGTTCGAGGGCGACCGCATCGGCTTTCCCGCCGAGCTGCCCGCCGCCTGCGACCGCGCCTGCACCGGCCGCGCGACGTTTGCCGCGCTCAGCGTCGAGCGGCTGAGCGACTCGGCTTCGGAGGCCGCCACGCTGCGCGCGCCGAACGGCCGGCTGCTCTGTGGCGGCTAGTGCCCCATCGCGTCGGGGTCGGCCTTGGTCGGCGCGGCCCCGCGCGGGCGCCTGAGCAGCAGCACCAGCGGTAGCGCGCCGGCCGTCAGCAGCATCATCACCCTGAAATCATTGAGGTAGGCGATCATCGCCGCCTGCTGATTGACGATCCCGTCCGCCATCGCGAGCAGCGTGTCCGTCGAGCTGCCGAGCACGCTCGCGACAAGGGGGTCGCGCGCATAGGTCCCCATGTCCGGCAACCGGGCAGCCAGCTCCTCATGGTTGACCTGGATA